>JBKEBR010000259.1:0-29650 GCA_047973285.1 Oscillospiraceae bacterium
CCCAATGGGCACCAGGGTAACCTGGGTGGGCATCAGCCAGGTGGGCCGGGCGCCCGCGTATTTTTCCAGCAGCAGGGCAATGGTGCGCTCGTAGCAGCCAATGGAAGAGCGGTGAATGATACAGGGAATTTTGTCGCTGCCGTCGCTGTCGGTATAGGCCATGCCGTAGCGCTTGGCCACCAGCATGTCAATTTGAATGGTAATCATGGTGTCTTCTTTGCCGTACACGTTGCGAATTTGAATGTCCAGCTTAGGGCCGTAGAAGGCGGCTTCGCCTTCGGCCTCCACATAGGTAAGGCCAAGGTGGTCTAAAATGCGGCGCATGGTATCCTGCGTTTCTTCCCACTGCTCGGGGGTTCCCTCGTATTTGCTTTTGTTGTTGGGGTCCCATTTGCTGAAACGGTAGCTCACGTCCTCGGCAAGGCCCAGGGTTTCCAAAATGTATTTGGATTCCGAAAGGCAATCGCGGAACTCCTGCTCCACCTGGTCGGGGCGGGCAACAATGTGCCCGTCTGCCAGGGTAAACTGGCGCACCCGAATAAGCCCGTGCATCTCGCCCGAATCCTCATTGCGGAAAAGAGGGCTGGTTTCGCTGTAGCGCAGGGGCAAATCGCGGTAGCTGCGCTTGCGGCTCAAATAAATTTGGTATTGAAAGGGGCAGGTCATGGGGCGCAGGGCAAAAACTTCCTTGTCTTTTTCTTCGTCGCCCAGCACAAACATGCCCTCGCGGTAATGGTCCCAGTGGCCGCTTATCTTGTACAAATCGCTTTTGGCCATAGAGGGGGTTCTGGTAAGCAGATAGCCCCGTTTTTCATCCTCGTCCTCAATCCAGCGGCTTAAAAGCTGAAAAACCTTGGCGCCGTTGGGCATCAGCAGGGGCAGGCCCTGGCCAATTACATCCACCGTGGTAAAATATTCCAGCTCGCGGCCAATTTTGTTGTGGTCGCGCTTGCGGGCTTCCTCCACCATGGTAAGGTAGGCGTCCAGCTCGGCCTGTTTCGGGTAGGCGGTACCGTACACCCGGCTCAGCATGGGCTTGGTGGAATCTCCGTGCCAATAGGCGCCGGTGGCGCTGGTAAGCTTAAAGGCCTTTACCGGCGAAGTGTCCATTAAATGGGGGCCTGCGCAAAGGTCGGTAAACTCGCCCTGGCGGTACAGGCTAATTTTCTCACCGGCCTCGGCATGCTTTTGCAGCAGCTCCAGCTTATAGGGCTGGTCCTTGAAAAGGGCCTCGGCCTCGGCGGGGCTTACCTCCAGCCGCTCTATGGGCAGGGCTTCCTTCACAATTTTTTTCATTTCGGCTTCAATTGCGGCCAAATTGTCGTTGGTAAACGGGGGCGTTACGTCAAAATCGTAATAAAAGCCGTTTTCAATGGCGGGGCCAATGGCAATTTTGGCGTTTGGGTACAGCCGCAGCACGGCCTGCGCTAAAATATGGCTGGCAGAATGCCAAAAGGCATGGCGGCCAAATTTGTCGGCAAAGGTGCAAATTTCAAGGCTGCAATCCTGCGTAAGGGGGGTGCGCAAATCTACCTCTTGGCCGTTTACCCGCGCCGCACAGGCCGATTTGTACAGCCCCATGCCAATGTTTTTGGCGGCCTCGGCGGCGGTAATGCCGGCGGCCTCCTGGCGCACGCTGCCGTCTTTTAACGTAATTTGAATCATTCCGGTTGTCTCCTCTCTTTTTGGGCAAAGCATTTACTAATGGCAAAAGGCCGGAAAAGGCAATAAAAAAACACCCCGGCCCTGCAAAAACAGGATCGGGGTGAGAAAGTCCCACGGTTCCACCCGAATTACGCAGCCAGGCTACGCCACTCTTGTATGCGGTAACGGGCAAACCCGGCAAAAGTTCGCTTTTGCAGCGTGCAGTACGGTGGTAAGCGGGCGGTGGCGGCCTGGGCGGCTTTCAGCACACGCCGCCCTCTCTGCAAAGCCCGCACCGCGGCTCGTGTCCGCGTCATTGCTTTGCTTCATGGTAGCACTAAGCGCCGGTGCTGTCAAGAAAAAGTGGGTTTCCCCCGCAAACAGCCCCGCCAAAGGCCTTTTTGTTAAAAGCGCAAGCGGCAATAACAGCAAAGTGCAAATAAAGTGTGAAAAAACAAAGGCAATAAAACACACAAAACAGTGGCCCGGCTGTTTGCAATTTTTAAAAATGGGCTGCAAGGGCGGAAATGCACGGGCAAAGGATTAAAACAAAAGGCTTTGAAAAGAGGGAGGAGGCCGCCCTGTTAATGATAAGGCAGCGCCATACCCGAAACGCGCCTTTCTTTAGGGTTACCACCCCTGCATGCTCAATGGCGGCGGCAATGAACGAAAAATTAAAAAGCCATAAGCAGCATAAACAGAAAGAAAAAGAAAAAACAAGGCAATTCCCGGCAAAGGCAAGGCGCCCGGGCTGCAATAAAAAAATGCCGGCGGCCCGGCATGGCAACAGGCTGGGGCGCTCGCCGTGGCCTTGCCGCAAAGGCCGCAGCACAAAGGTTTGCGGCCTTTGCGGCGGGGTTTGGGGGTGCAAAAAGAGTAAATATTTTTGGCGGCTGCCACGGCAAAGAGGTTTTTGCGCGCAGCCCCGTTCCAAACTTTTCTTGACAACATTTCATTTGGGTTTTACAATGTTACCATGGTGTAATATGTAAGAGCATGAAATGGTATGCTGCTCTTCGTGTAACCACCTCTCCAACAATTTACAAAAAATGAATTTTATTACAGCAAAATGTGGGAAAAACCCGCTTTAAAAACCATTCGGGGATATTTCAGTTGCCGCCCGCTGCGGCAAGGCCGGTGTAACCAAAACACCCTTTCTTTTGTGTTGCTTGCAGCTTACCTGTGCAAACCGGCCGCCAATGTTAAAACGGCGTAAAATTGAAAGCCCCAACTTTATTACTTTTAAGGAGTTGAGCCCTTTGCCAGTATGGATTGCCATCCTGGTGGCGGTTGTTGTGGGCATTTTGGCAGGTGTGGTCGCCTTTAACCTTGGGGTGATGTATCGCAAGCGCACTGCCGAGCAGGCCATTGGGTCTGCGGAAGAACAAGCCAGAAAAATACTCAACGATGCCATCAAAGAACAGGAACAAATGAAAAAGGCGGCGCTGGTTGAAGCAAAAGACCAGGCCTACCAACTGAAACAGGAAGCAGAAAAAGAAGTAAAAGAGCGCCGCGCCGAGGTTACTCGGCAGGAGCGCAGGCTGGACCAGAAGGAAGAAGCCATTGACCGGAAAACCGAAGCGCTGGAAAAACGCGAGGAAGAAGTAAAACAAAAGCTGACACTGGCCGAGGCCCGCCTTGCGGAAATAGACCAGATGAAGGAGCGGGAGCTGGAGAAGCTGGAGGCGGTTGCCTCGCTTACCCAGGAGGAAGCCCGCAAGCTGCTGCTTTCCCGCCTGGATGAGGAGCTTGTTCACGACAAGGCCGTGCGAATTACCAGCTTTGAAACCCAAATTAAAGACGAGGCCGACGATTTGGCCCGCAACCTCATCAGCCAGGCCATTGCCCGCTGCGCGGCCGACCATTCCAGCGAGGCCACGGTTTCGGTGGTGGCCCTGCCCAGCGATGAAATGAAGGGCCGCATTATTGGCCGCGAGGGCCGCAATATTCGCGCGCTGGAAACCGCCACCGGGGTAGACCTTATTATTGACGATACCCCCGAGGCCATTACCCTTTCCAGCTTCGACCCGGTGCGCCGCGAGGTGGCCCGCCAAACCCTTGAAAAGCTGATTGCCGACGGGCGCATTCACCCCGCCCGCATTGAGGAAACCGTAGAAAAATGCCGCCGCGACTTAGAACTTGTTATGAAGCGCGAAGGCGAAAAGGCGGTGCTGGAGGTTGGCGTGCACAGCGTGCACCCCGACATTGTAAAGCTGCTGGGCCGCTTGCGGTACCGCACCAGCTATGGCCAGAATGTGCTGAACCACTCGCTGGAGGTTGCCTATCTTTCGGGCATTATGGCGGCAGAGCTTGGCGTAAATGTTACCCAGGCAAAGCGGGCCGGCCTTTTGCACGACATTGGCAAGGCGCTTGACCACGAAATTGAGGGCAGCCATGTGCAAATTGGCGTGGATATTGCCAAAAAGTATAAAGAAAGCCCCGCCGTTATTCACGCCATTGAGGCCCACCACGGCGACGTGGAGGCAAAAACCCCGCTGGCCTTTATTGTTATGGCGGCCGACGCCATTTCAGCCGCCCGCCCGGGTGCCCGCCGCGAAAACCTGGAAAGCTATATCAAACGGCTGGAGAACCTCGAGGAAATTGCCAACAGCTTTGGCGGCGTAGAGAGCAGCTTTGCCATTCAGGCGGGCCGCGAAGTGCGCATTATGGTAAAGCCGGACCAGGTGAACGACGACCAGCTGGTGCTTTTGGCCCGCGAAATCAGCCAGAAGATTGAAAACGAGCTGGACTACCCCGGCCAAATTAAAATTAATGTAATGCGCGAAAGCCGTGCCATTGATTATGCAAAGTAACAAAGCAGAATAACCATAAGCGCCGGACGCCGCAAGGGGCCCGGCGCTTTGCTGTTGAAAATTCGGTTTTGGGGGCGTGTGGGCGCTGAAAAAAGGAGAAAAACAATGAAGGTGTTGTGCGTGGGCGACGTGGTGGGCGATGCAGGCCTTGCATTTTTATGCGAAACCCTGCCCGCCTTAAAGCAGGAAACCGGGGCAGATTTGGTGGTGGTAAACGGCGAAAACAGCGACAAATCCGGCACGGGGCTTTCCCGCGCGGGCGCCGAAACCCTGCTGCAATACGCCGACGTAATTACCACCGGCAACCACTGCTACCGCCGGGCGGGGGAGGAGCTGTACATGGAAAATGAAATGGTGCTGCACCCGGCCAATTTCCCGTACACCTCGCCCGAGGCAGGCTGCTGCCTGGTAGACCTTGGCCGCTTTGGCAGCGCCCGGGTAATTAACCTGGCGGGGGTGGCCTGGATGGAACCGATTGACAACCCTTTCGCCCGCCTGGATGAGCTTTTGGGTTATGGGCAGGCGCGCTACACCATTGTAGATTTTCATGCCGAGTCCACCGCCGAAAAAAAGGCCTTTGCCTTTTTTGCAGACGGCCGGGTAAGCGCCGTATTCGGCACCCACACCCACGTGCAAACCGCCGACGAGCAAATTTTGCCAAAGGGCACCGGCTTTATCACCGATGTAGGCATGACCGGCCCCGAAATCAGCGTGCTGGGGGTAGAGCCCGCGTTGGCGGTTAAAAAGCAGCAAACCCACCAAATGGTGGCGTTTAAAGTGGCCGAGGGCTCCTGCATACTGAATGCCGTGCTTTTTTCGCTGGATGAGAAAACCGGCCTGTGCACCGCAGTACAGCGCATTTGCAAACGCCCCTACGCGCCGCATTAAGGGGCAATACCGCCCGGCCTTTGGCAAACAACAAATACGGCGCGGCAAAGGGGCCTTGGCCGCCCTGCCCGCCATTGAATACAGAAAGGTGGAATCTCCACTTGACAACCAGGCAACAAATAGAGCGCCGGCGCACCTTTGCCATTATCAGCCACCCCGACGCAGGCAAAACCACCCTTACGGAAAAGCTGCTGCTGTACGGGGGCGCCATCAACCTTGCGGGCAGCGTGAAGGGCAAAAAAACCGCGCGCCACGCCGTAAGCGACTGGATGGAAATAGAAAAGCAGCGCGGTATTTCGGTTACCAGCAGCGTTTTGCAGTTTGAATACAACGGCTTTTGCGTGAATATTCTGGATACCCCCGGCCACCAGGACTTTTCGGAGGACACCTACCGCACCCTTATGGCGGCCGATTCCGCCGTTATGGTTATCGACGCGGCCAAAGGGGTAGAGGCGCAAACCAAAAAGCTGTTCAAGGTTTGCGTTATGCGCAACATTCCCATTTTCACCTTTGTCAACAAAATGGACCGGGAGGCAAAAAGCCCGCTGGACCTGTTGCAGGACATTGAAGATGTGCTGGGCATCGACACCTACCCCATGAACTGGCCGGTGGGCAGCGGCAAGGAATTTAAAGGCGTGTACGACCGCGGGCGCAAAGAAATTCTGGCGTTTGAACCGGTGCAAAGCGGCGTAAAGCAGGTGCGCACCATAGAGGCAAAGCTGGGCGATGCCAATTTGGATGCCCTTATTGGCGAAAGCTTCCACCAAACCCTGGCCGACGACGTGGACCTTTTGGAGGGGGCCGGTACCGAGTTTGATTTGCAGGCCGTTTTAAAGGGCCGCCTTACCCCGGTGTTTTTTGGTTCGGCCCTCACCAATTTTGGGGTAGAGCCTTTCCTGGAAGAATTTTTGCGCCTTACCCCAACGCCCCTGCCCCGCAACAGCCAAACCGGCGTGGTAGACCCCTTTTCACCCAATTTTTCAGCCTTTGTATTCAAAATACAGGCCAATATGAACAAGGCCCACCGCGACAGAATTGCCTTTCTGCGCATTTGCTCGGGCAAGTTTGAAAAGGGCATGGAGGTGTACCATGTGCAGCAGGGCAAGGAAATTAAAATTTCCCAGCCCCAGCAAATGATGGCGGAGGAGCGGGAAATTGTAGACGAGGCCTACGCCGGTGATATTCTGGGTGTGTTCGACCCCGGTATTTTTTCCATTGGCGATACCCTTGTGGCGGGGAAGGATACCTTTGCCTTCGAGGGCATTCCCACCTTTGCCCCCGAGCATTTTGCCCAGTTGCGCCAAACCGATACCATGAAGCGCAAACAGTTTGTAAAAGGCATCAGCCAAATTGCCCAGGAGGGCGCCATTCAAATTTTTAAGGACATTGGCGGCGGTATGGAAGAGGTAATTGTGGGGGCCGTGGGCACCCTGCAATTCGATGTGCTGGAATACCGGCTTAAAAATGAATACGGGGTAGACATTCGCCTGCAAAACCTGCCCTACCAGCACATACGCTGGATAGAAAAAAGCGAGAAGGAAGTAAAAGACCTTGACCTCACCAGCGACTCCAGAAGAATAGAGGATTTAAAGGGCAAAAAGCTGCTGCTGTTCACCAGCTTCTGGAATGTGGCCTGGGCGGAAGAGCATAACCAGGGCCTTGTGCTATCGGAATTTGGCCGGGCGGAAGAATTGAAATAAGGCAAAATGCCGCCGCTGCCACCGGCCAAGGCCGGAGACGGCGGCATTTTTGTGAAACTTTCCTTGAAGTATCACAATTATAAGGTATAAAATAGGTAAAAGAATAACATTGGTGGAACAGCGGCGGTACAAAGGGGAGATGGAAGTGGAACAGCCTTTGGTAAGCATTATTATACCGGTTTTCAACACGGCCCAGCACCTGGCCACCTGTTTAGAGAGCGTGCGCAGGCAAACCTACCGCAATTTGGAAATTCTTCTGGTAAACGACGGCAGCAAAGACGCCAGCAGGCACATCATCAATATGTACGCCGGTGTAGACAAACGCATTGTGGCCATCAACAAGCAAAACGGCGGGATTTCGGCCAGCCGCAACTTTGCCCTGTGCCGCGCCAAAGGGGAGTATATCCAGTTTGCCGACAGCGACGACTACCTGGACGAAAACGCAACCCGCCTGATGGTGGAAAAGGCCCAGCAGAACAAGGCAGACCTTGTAATTGCCCACTACTGCCATGTGTACAAGCAGGAAGTGAAGGTGCATGGCTTTTTGCGCACCGCCGACGCCATAGACAAAAATGCCTTTGCCCTGCAGCTTATGGAAGAGCCCGCCAGCTTTTATTATGGCGTAATGTGGAACAAGCTGTACCGGGCCGACATTATTCACCAACACAACATTCGCTGCAACGAGGCCTTTTCCTGGAGCGAAGACTTTTTGTTTAACCTGGAATACATTCGGTATGCAAACCGGTTTGTTGCCCTTAAAACCCCTGTGTACTATTATGTGTACAATGAAAAAAGCATTCTGCACAGCCAAATAAAAACGTTGGATGTGCTGCAAAGCAAGCTGGAGCTGTTCACCTATTACAAAGAGCTGTACCAAAAGCTGGGCCTATACGAAAAATTCCGCCCTCAAATTTACAGGTACCTGCTCTCTTCGGCAGAGCATTCCTAGGCGGGCCCGGCGGCAGGCCGCTTCGCAAGGCGCCTTGGGCAATTTATAAAAAACGGAGGGATGGCCTGTGCGGCAAAAAATGCTGTTTATTTTTAACCCAAACACCGGCGGCGGGCGGCTGCGCAGCCGCCTGATGCAAATATTGTGCCATTTCTCGGCCCAGGGGTATGAGGCCACCGTTTACCCCACGGCGGGCCCGGGCGACGCCCGCCGCATTGCCCGGGAGGAAGGCGAAAAATACAGCCTGGTGGTTTGCTGCGGCGGCGACGGCACCCTGAACGAAGTGGCAGGCGGGCTGGTGTAGTGCAAAAAACCGCCCGAGCTTGGGTACATTCCCGGCGGCACCACCAACGATTTTGCCTCCTCTCTTGGGGTGCCCAGAGCCAATATGCTGCTGGCGGCCGAACGGGCCGTTTGCCCCAAAAAGGTAATAGAGTGTGATATTGGCAGCGCCAACGGCCAATTTTTTACCTATGTGGCGGCCTTTGGCGCCTTTACCGATGTTGCCTACAGCACCCCGCAGGCCTTTAAAAATATGTTCGGCTATTTTGCCTACATTGCCGAAGCGGCCCAAAAGCTGCCGGGGCTGCGCGCCTATAAAATGCACATTAAAACCCCCCGGCAGGAATTTACCGACGAATATATTTTTGGAATGGTTTCCAACTCCACCTCGGTGGGGGGCATGTCCTTCATGAAAAAAAACAAGGTGCACATGGATGACGGCATTTTTGAGCTGCTGCTTATTCGCAACCCGCAAAACTTAAGCGACCTTGGCCAGCTTTCGGGTGCTTTGCTGAAGAAGGACACCTCGTCTCCTTGGCTGGTAAGCCTGCAAACCGGTACGCTGGAAATTGCCGCGGAAGAACCTGTTCCCTGGACGCTGGACGGTGAATTCGGCGGCAAAATGCAAACCGCAAGCATACAGGTGCTGCAAAAGGCGCTGAAAATAAGAGCATAGCGCCTGCGGCGCGGGGCAATTTTGCCCATGGCTGGCGGCCCGTGCGGGCCGGGGCTTGTGCGGCGGCGGGTTTTGGAATACACTGTTTTAAAAGAACCATAAAGCAAGGGAAATAACTGCCTTGTTTTGCAAAGGCATATTTTAAACAAACAAAAGGGAGAAATGGAATGGGCCTGTTTAAAAGCAACTACAACAAGCCGGGGCCGGGTGTGCCGAAAAATGCCCCCAAAAAGAAAGGCTTCTCGCGGTTTTTGGAAATACTAAGCCGGGACCTTGGCAACCTGGTAAAACTGAACATTTTGCTGCAGCTGTGCTACCTGCCCGCACAGGTATGCTTTTTGCTTGCCTTTTACAACCTCATCAGCGGGCAGGGGCAGAATTTTATTTTATTCGGGCTGCTGGCCCTTGTGGCCAGCTTTCCCGTGGGGGCGGCCCGCACCGCTGAAAGCCACCTAATGGGCAAAATAATGCGCGATGAACCGGGTTTTTTGTGGCACGACTTTAAAAAGACCTTCAAAGAAAACTTTGTGCACCAAATAGTGCCGGGCATGCTGTATGCCCTCATTCTTGGCTCGCAGGTTTTGGCGGTGGTGTATTACACGGCGGGGGCTTCCTCCATCAGCGTTGTGTGGGTGGCGGCGTTCATCGCCTCGGTGGTTCTGTTCAGCATGGCGGCGCCCTACTTTTTTATGCAGGCGGCTTATTTAGAACTTGGCTTTGGCGCCCGCCTCAAAAACAGCTTTTTGCTGGCCCTTGGCAACGCGCCGCGCAGCCTGGCGGGCGGGCTTATTTGCCTTGCTCTTGGCGTGGCGCAGGTGCTGCTGTTTCCCTATGCGGTGCCCGTTACCCTGCTGATAGGCTACGCGCTGCCAACCCTTGTAAATGTTATGTGGGTTTGGCCCATGCTGGACAAAACCTTTAAAATTGATGAAACCCTGAAAGCCCGCAACCAGCAAAGCCTGGACGAGGCCCTGGCAGAGGAATAATTACAGCCAACCAAGCCGCCGCCCTGTTTGAATGTGGGCGGCGGCTTTATCATGCCTTATAATATATAATTTGTAAAATATATTATATAATTATATTGACAAATTATATGGAAAATAGTAAAATTAAAATATGCAGAAAGGGGTGGAAAAATGGCGAAAACGCTGTATAGCTTAATTCTCAGCAGCGAGGTTGTGGCCGCCATAGACGGCATTGCCGCCCGCGAGGGGGTAAGCCGTTCGGCCCTTATCAACCACATTTTGGCAGAGTATGCCAGCCTTTCCACCCCCGAAAAGCGCAGCAAAGACATTGCGCAAACGGCGGGGCAGGCGGCGGGCAATTCCTTCCGGGCGTCGGTTTCGCCGGGGGGCACCCTAACTCTGCGCACTGTTTTGCAGTACAAGTACAACCCCGCCATCAGCTATGTGGTAGACCTGCGCGAGGAGGACGGCACCATAGGCACCGTGTACCTTGTACTGCGCAGCCAAAACCAGGATTTGCTGCGGCACATTCGGCAGTTTTTTGCCCTGTGGGCGCAAATGGAAGGGCAGTACCTGCCGGCGCCCCCCGGCAAAAGCAGCTATACGGCAAACACCCACCGCTACGGGCGGCAGCTGCGCAGCCCCCAAAGCGAACCCAGCGGGCAGCAAACAGGCCTTGCCCTGGCGGAATACATTACCCTGCTGGACGCCTGCCTGCAAAGCTTTTTCAAATACCCCGGCAACCCCGCCGCGGCGGCAGAACTTGCAGAGGCCCATTACCGCCGCAGCCTGCCCGGTTTGGGGCTTGCCCTGTATCTTTAAAAAATTCAACCAATACGCATCATACGAAAGGGGCCTTGGAATATGGACCTTCAAAAATTCACACAAAAATCGAGAGACGCCGTGCTTGCGGCACAAAATATTGCCCTGGAATACCAAAACCAGGCGCTGGAGCAGGAGCATTTGCTGTATGCCCTGCTCACCCAGGAAAATAGCCTGATTGCCCAGCTGTTAAAAAAAATGGGCATTGAGCCCGGCAACATGCAGGCGGCGGTCATTCAAAAAATAGAGGGCTTTCCCCGCGTAAGCGGCAATGGCCGCGAAGCCGACAAAATTTACATCACGCAAGATTTGGACAAGGCCCTGCTGGCCGCCGAAAAGCAGGCCAAAGCCATGAAAGACGAATATGTTTCGGTAGAGCATTTGGTGCTGGGGCTTCTGGCCGCCCCCGGCAAGGGTATCAGCGAAATTTTCAAAACCTTCGGCGTGCAGAAAAACGCGTTTCTGGAGGCGCTGGCAGCTGTGCGCGGCAACACCCGCGTAACCTCCGACAACCCCGAAGAAACCTATGATGTGCTGAATAAATATGGGCAAGAGCTGGTGGAGCTGGCCCGCAAGCAAAAGCTGGACCCGGTTATTGGCCGCGACGCCGAAATACGCAATGTCATCCGCATTCTTTCCCGTAAAACCAAAAACAACCCGGTGCTTATTGGCGAGCCCGGCGTTGGCAAAACCGCCATTGCCGAGGGCCTTGCCCAGCGCATTGTGCGGGGCGACGTGCCCGACAGCCTGCGCGACCGCAAAATTTTCTCTTTGGATATGGGCTCGCTTGTGGCGGGCGCAAAATATCGCGGTGAATTTGAAGAGCGCCTTAAAAGCGTGCTGCAGGAAATTCAAAAGTCTGAAGGGCAGATCATTCTGTTTATCGATGAGCTGCACACCATTGTGGGCGCGGGCAAAACCGAAGGGGCCATGGACGCGGGCAACCTGCTGAAGCCCCTGCTGGCCCGGGGCGAGCTGCACTGTATTGGCGCCACCACCCTCAACGAATACCGCCAGTACATCGAAAAAGACGCCGCGCTGGAGCGGCGCTTCCAGCCGGTAATGGTAGACCAGCCAACGGTAGAAGACACCATCTCCATTTTGCGCGGCATTAAAGAGCGCTATGAAATTTTCCACGGTGTAAAAATTACCGACGGCGCCCTTATTTCGGCGGCGGTGCTTTCCGACCGGTATATCTCCGACCGCTTCCTGCCGGACAAAGCCATTGACCTTGTAGACGAGGCCTGCGCCATGATTCGCACCGAAATGGACACCAGCCCCGCCGAAATGGATGACCTGCAACGAAAAATTATGCAAAACGAAATTGAAGAGGCGGCGCTGAAAAAAGAAACCGACAACCTTTCAAAAGAGCATTTGGCGGAAATACGCAAAGAACTTGCCTCCATGCGGGAGGAATACGCCGCCATGAAGGCCCGCTGGGAAAACGAGAAGGAAGCCATTAACAAGGTGCAGCACCTGCGCGAGGAGCTGGATAAGGTAAACGCCGAGGTGGAAAAGGCCGAGCGGGAATACGACCTGAACAAGGCCGCCGAGCTGAAATACGGCCGCCTGCCCGAGCTGCAAAAGCAACTGGCAGAGCAGGAAAAGAAAGCCGAAGAAAACGAGCAGGACGGCCAGCTGCTGCACGACAGGGTAACCGATGAAGAGATAAGCCGCATTGTGGCCCGCTGGACGGGCATTCCCGTGAGCAAGCTGATGGAAAGCGAGCGCGACAAGCTGCTGCATATAGACAGCCAGCTGCACCAGCGGGTAATTGGCCAAAATGAAGCGGTTACCAAGGTAAGCGAGGCCATTTTGCGCAGCCGCGCCGGCATTCAAGACGAAAACCGCCCCATTGGCTCCTTTCTGTTCCTGGGGCCAACGGGCGTTGGCAAAACCGAGCTGGGCAAGGCGCTGGCCGAAGCCCTGTTCGACGACGAGCGCAACATTGTGCGCATCGACATGAGCGAGTACATGGAAAAACATGCCGTAAGCCGCTTAATCGGCGCGCCTCCGGGGTATGTGGGCTACGAGGAGGGCGGCCAGCTTACCGAGGCCGTGCGCCGCAAACCCTATTCGGTGGTGCTATTTGACGAAATAGAAAAGGCCCACCCCGATGTGTTCAACGTTTTGTTGCAGGTGCTGGACGATGGCCGCATTACCGACAGCCAGGGCCGCACGGTAGACTTTAAAAATACCATTATTATTATGACCTCAAACCTTGGCAGCGGCTTTATTCTGGAAGGCATTAAAAACGACGAAATTACCGAAGAAGCCCGCCTGCGGGTAGACAGCCTGCTGAAAACCAGCTTCCGGCCTGAATTTTTAAACCGGCTGGACGAAATTATCTACTTCAAACCGCTGGCAAAAACCGAAATTAAAGCGGTGGTAGACCTGCTGCTCAAAGACCTTGCCAAACGCCTGGAAGACCGCCAGCTTATTTTGGTGGTAACCGAAACGGCCAAGCAGCACATTGTGGACGAAGGCTACGACCCGGTGTACGGCGCCCGCCCGTTGAAGCGCTTTATTCAAAGCCGGGTAGAAACCCTGCTCGCCCGTGAAATTATTGCGGGCAACCCCGAGGCCGGTACGGTGCTTACCGTAGATGTAAAGGACGGCGCCTTAACCATAACCTCCAAAAAATAAGCGGTAAAAAAGGCTGTCAATAAAAAACGAAAGAGAAGCGCGCAAGCCTGCACGCTTCTCTTTTTTGTAATACTATTTTAATATTATGCTAATTATCGCTATTTTTTGTAACCTGGCTGTTGTGGAATTGGCAAAATTGCCGTGCTATAATCGAGCCATAAACCGCCTGGGGCAAAACGTTTTCTTTGTTTTACAGGCGGCCCGCGGGGGCCTTGGCCGCTGCGGCATTGCCCCAATATGGGCGGCCCAAAGGAGAATATCATGAAAAAATGGGTTTGTATTTTTACGGCGGCGCTGCTGCTGGTTAGCTTGGCGGGCTGCGCCGCCTCCGGCGCACAGCAGAACGAGGCCGCTGCCACCAGCGGGTATTACCCTGCGGGCGGCTATGAAGACACAGAGGAATGGCGTTACCAGCCAACCGACCCGGAGGAGGAATATGACAATTCCCCGGAAACGCCCTTTAAAGAGGTGGCAACCAGCCCTCTCTCCACCTTTTCTTCCGATGTGGACACCGCGTCTTACAGCAATATGCGCCGTTTTATCAACAACGGGCAGGCCCCCGAAGGGGTGCGCATAGAAGAGCTTGTCAATTATTTTGACTACAGCTACCCTCGCCCAAAGGCCGGCAGCGAGCACCCTTTTTCCATTACTGCCGAGGTGGCCCCCTGCCCCTGGAACCCCGAAAACCAGCTGGCAATGGTGGGCATACAGGGCATGGAACTGGAAAGCGCTGGAAAAACCGCAAGCAACATTGTTTTTCTTTTGGACGTTTCGGGCTCTATGAGCGATGAAAACAAGCTGCTGCTGGAAAAGCTGGATGAAAACGACAGGGTGTCGATTGTAACCTACGCGGGCAGCGACAAGGTAATTGCCGAGGGCGTGCCCGGCAGCCAGTGGCAAAAGCTGAGCGGCTTAATAGACAGCCTTTCCTCGGGCGGCAGCACGGCGGGCGCCAAAGGGCTGGAAACAGCCTACCGCCTTGCCCGGGAAAATTTTATAGAGGGGGGCAACAACCGCATTATCCTTGCCACCGACGGCGACTTTAACGTTGGCCCCAGCAGTGAAGATGCCCTTAAAAAAATGGTGGAAACCGAGCGGGAAGCGGGTATCTCCATCAGCGTGCTGGGGTTTGGCATGTACAATTTAAAGGACAATAAAATGGAAACCATTGCCGATTACGGCAACGGCAACTACGCCTATATAGACACCCTGCAAGAGGCGCGCAAGGTGCTGGTGGACGAATTTGAATCTACCATGTTCACCATTGCGCAAGACTTGAAAATTCAGGTGGAATTCAACCCCGAAGTGGTGGTCCGGTACCGTTTAATTGGCTACAACAACCGCCGCCTGGAAAACGAAGATTTTGACAACGACCAAAAGGACGCCGGGGACATTGGGGCGGGGCACAGCGTAACCGCGTTTTACGAGCTGGTGCTGGTGGAGGCCGAAGGGTCCTCCTCCGGCGGCGGGCTTACCTACCAGCAACCCCAAACCACAGGCAGCAGCGACTATATGCTGGTAAAGGTGCGCTACAAGCAGCCGGGCGAAAACGAGAGCAAACTGGTGGAACAAGCGGTGGGGCAGCAAAGCTTTGCCAGCAAACCAAGTGAAAACTTTGCCTTTGCCAGCGCCGTGGCGGAATTTGGCCTTATCGTAACCGGTTCTGCCTAGAGGGCAAACAGCAGCGTGGAAACTGTGCTAAACCGGGCCAAGCAAAATGCGGGCGGCGACGAATACGGCCTGCGGGCCGAGTTTGCCGAATTGGTTGAAAAATACCAAAAAATAATGGAATAAATAAAAGGCGCCCGCAAAAGCTTTATTACACAGCTTTCTGCGGGTGCCCTATATTATATATATTAAATAGAAATAAACTGCCAAAGCCCGACAGGGGAAAGGCTTTTTACAAAAGCTTGTCAAAGGCAAGCCGTTCGGCCCCGTTTTCGGCCCCGCGGCCAAGGTAAATAATGCCCCGGTACACAAACCCCTGGCCGGTTAAAAACTTTTGCATGGGCAGGTTTTGGCGGTGGGTATCCACCCGCAGGCCTTTTATACCCATTTCTATTGTTTTTTGCTGCAAGCCCAGCAGCAAAGCGGCCGCCGCGCCGCTGCCCCGAAAGGCCGAAGATACGGCAATGCGGTGTATGGTGGCGTATGCCTCGGGGGTTGCCCACGCGCCATCGTAAATATTGTTGTAGTCTCCCTCAATGCCGGGAATAAGGGCGGCGGTGCCCGCCACCCGGCCCTCGGCCTCCAGCACATACGAATGGCCGTTTGCAATATCCTGCTCAAACACCTGCCGGTTGGGGTAGCCGTTTTGCCACTGGTTTACGCCCTGCCCTTTTAAAAAGCCCTGGGCCTCTGTAATAATAAGGATAATATCGGCAATATCTGTTTTGGCGGCGGTGCGTACGGTAAACTGCATGAAAAACCCTCCCTGGGCAATAGTGAAAAAATATGCGGTAAAAAAATTATACCACGCCGCTGCCACGGTGGGAATAGTGAATATTAATTAATTAAAATTGGTATAAAAACAGCTGGGCAAAGCCTTTTGAAAGCCAAAAACCAGGCGTGAATAAGAGAGGAAATGTAGAAATTTACAAGTGGCGGCGGGGTTGAAGGCGGAAATATGGAGAAAATGCCATACTTATAAAAATACATTGACAAAGTATAAATATTCAATTATAATAATAAAAAATCAAGTTACACTTGGGCCGCACACCACAGCCCATACAACAAGGAGTGAAAGTTTGTTATGAAAAAATTACTGGCAACAGCATTGGCAACCCTTATGGTAGTAAGCCTCGCCGCCTGCGGCGGCGCGGCCTCTTCTTCTTCCGCGGCGGCGTCTGCCGCCTCTTCCACCAGCGAAGCAGCCTCGGCCTCGGCGGCCGGCGGCAAGCTGGACGCCATCAAGCAGGCGGGCAAGCTGGTTATGCTTACCAACGCCGAAGTCCCCCCTTTTGAATACCTTGGCGAAGGCGGCGCCGTGTCCGGCGTAGACGTTGACCTGGCCCAGCTGGTTGCCGACGAGCTTGGCGTGGAACTGGAAATTGTAAATATGGACTTCGATTTGCTGATTGAAGCCATGAACAGCGGCAAAGGCGACATTGTGGCCGCTGGCATGAGCATTACCGAAGAGCGCAAGCAGCAGGTAGACTTCTCTATTCCTTATGTAGACACCACCATTCTTATTGTGGTGCCGGTTGGCAGCACCATTGCCTCGGCCGACGACCTTGCCGGCAAAACCATTGCCGTACAGGAGGCCACCACCAGCGACCTGTTTGTAACCGACAATGTGGAGGCAAAAGAAATTCTGCGCTTTAAAAGCGCCGTAGAAGCGGGCACCACAGTTACCACCGGCAAGGCCGATGTGGCTGTGCTGGACAAGCTTACCGCCCAAAACGTGGTAGATGCCACCGACGGCCAGCTTGCCCTGCTGGAAGAGCCTGTTTCGCAGGAACAATACGCTATGGCGCTGCCCAAGGGCAATGAAGACCTGCTGGCCCTGGTAGATGAAGTGCTGGGCAAAGCGGTGGCCGCCGATGAAGTAAACGCCTTAATTGCCAAACACATGGCGCTTTCCAACGGCTAAACACGGTGCCCGGTAAAGCTTTAAAAACAACAGGCAAAAATATGGCAGGAAGCTGGCTTGGCTGGCTTCCTGCTGTGTGTTATAATTACACAAGCATGGCAGGGCACAAGGGCCGCTGCAACTTGTACGGCATTTTTTGCCAAACAAAAGCTGCGGGCAATGCCCGTTGAATTGGCGGGCGCAAAGTGCCTCAAAAATTCGCGGGAAAAGCGGTGGCAAACCCTGCCGGCGGCTGTGTGCAGTGCAAATTTTTTACCAAAGGGCGCGGCGTTGCAGGGCATTTTGCGCCAAAGCGGGTGGGGCTGCTTAAAAAACGGCGGCTCCCACGTTTGCCATACACTTTGTGTATGACCGCTGCGCGTTCGGCGCGGCCGTGAAAAAGCAGAGCGTTTCTGCCTAAAACGGCCGGTGCCCGAAGGCCGCAAGCAAGGGCGGGTTTGCGCCCAAAAGGGGAGAGAAAGCCTGAATGAACTGGGAAAAGCTGTTGGAAAACCTGTACGGCGCCCTTATTAAAGAAGACCGCTGGAAGCTGTATTTACAGGGCCTTGCGGTAACGCTGCAAATAGCGGCCATTGCCTGTGCCATTGGCATTGTGCTGGGCCTTTTGGTTGCGGTGGTTAAAATTTATGCGGCAAATACCAAAAAGCCCAACAGGGGCGGGGCCGCCGCCGCGGGCTATGGCATTTTGCGGGTGCTGAACACGGTTTGCAATTTTTATACCACCGTTATACGGGGCACGCCTGTGGTGGTGCAGCTGCTTATTTTGTACAGCTTCAGCTTTATGCCAAACGGGCTGGTGGCTTCCATTATTGGGTTTGGCATCAATTCGGGGGCCTATGTTTCTGAAATATTCCGCGGCGGCATCAACTCGGTAGACAGCGGCCAAATGGAAGCGGGCCGTTCGCTGGGGCTTTCGCAAAATAAAACCATGTGGTATGTTGTGCTGCCCCAGGCCATCAAAAATATTTTGCCCTCCCTTTTCAACGAATTTATTTCGCTTGTAAAAGAAACCTCCATTGCGGGGTATATTGCGGTAAACGACCTTACCAAAATGGCCAACGGCATTAAGGGGCGCACCTTTAACCCGCTTCCTTTTTTTGTGGCGGCCATTTTGTACCTGCTGCTTACTTTGGGGCTTACCCAGGTGCAGCAAAAAATTGAAAGGAGGCTGGCGCGCAGTGATTGAAGTTAAAAGCCTTCAAAAAAACTTTGGCGAGTTGCGGGTGCTCAACAACATCACCGAAACCATTCAAAAGGGCGAAAAGGTTGCCGTAATAGGCCCCTCCGGCTCGGGCAAAAGCACCTTTCTGCGCTGCCTCAACCTGCTGGAAACCCCCACAGGCGGCGAAATTTGGTTCAACGGCCAAAATATAACCGCCATCGACAGCCGCGGGGGAGACGCCGTACGCCAGAAAATGGGCATGGGGTTCCAGCATTTTAATTTGTTTCCCCATCGTACCATTCGGCAGAACATTACCCTTGCCCCGGTGCAGCTGGGCCTTTTGCCAAAGGCCGAAGCGGACGCCGCCGCCGGCAGCCTGCTGCAGCGCATTGGCCTTGCCGACAAGGCCGAAACCTACCCGGCCATGCTTTCGGGCGGGCAAAAGCAGCGGGTGGCCATTGTGCGCGCCCTTGCCATGAACCCCGAGGTAATGCTATTCGACGAGCCCACCAGCGCCCTTGACCCCGAAATGGTGGGCGAAGTGCTGGATTTAATTCGCGAGGTGGCCAATGCGGGAATGACCATGGTAATTGTTACCCACGAAATGGGTTTTGCACGGGAGGTTGCCTCCCGGGTAATGTTTATGGATGAGGGCCAGGTAAAAGAGCAAAACACCCCGGCCCAGCTTTTCAGCAGCCCCAAGGATGAACGGCTGAAAAATTTTCTTTCCAAGGTATTGTAGAATAAATTGCTTAAAAAATATAGGAAAATACATAAAAATGCGGCGGGCACTGCCCGCCGCATTTTTATGCGAAAAGCACCGGCGGCCCGCCGGCGCAAGAAAACAGTGGCCGCCGGGCATTTACGCGGGTGGCTTTCTGCAAAAATAAAAGCCCGAAAAAATGGCAAGAAAAAATGGCGCGGCCTTTGCTGTAAAAAAAACAGCACAAAATGCAAATAGCCATCCCCCGGCTAAGCCGGGGGTATTTCATATACGGGCGTAGCCCTGGAACACTAGCTACACCTCACGTGGCGTAAATAAGGGCCTGACATTCGCGTAGGTCAAGGAATGTGCATAACTTTAACTGCTCACACTTCTCCCACCTTTACCCTACTTTGGCAACTGCTATATCGCTTTCGTCAGCCTTCTGCATCTCTCTTTTCTTTTTAGGACATAAAGGAACTCATTTATCGGCAGAAGCCTTTTAAGGAGCCACTCGCCTAGCGAGTGGTTTTCATTATACAAAGAAGGCGGCGCAAAACATGCCCCGCCAACAAAACCTTCGTTTTAAAAAATACTGCCGAAGAGGCGTTCAATGGCCCGGCAGGCGGCGGGCCCCAATTGGCAGGCCTCGGTATGCAAATGAAAAATAAAAGTTGCCAAAGGGTAAATGCCCCGCCCCGGGGTTTCGCCGGGCAGCCATTTCAGCATAAAAACAAAGCCCGCCTGCAAAAATATGCCCTGTTTTTCCCGTAAAGGCGGGCGCGGCGGGCCAGCCGGCAAACGCAGGGCAGGGCTAGCCTTCGGCGGCTTTTTGGCAAATAAGCGTAAGCTCCTCTTTTTCTAAAGAGGAAAATGCCATGGGCGGCGCCGGGTTTTCGGCATAGGGGCGCAGGGTGTACAGGTAATAGGCAAGGTCGTGCCATTGGCCAAACTTGCAGCCCGCCTTGTGCAGCACGGCCTCGGGTACAAACCCAAGCCGGGTGTGAAAGCCTTCGCTTTGGGGGTTGGGGGCGGCAATGCGGGCGTATAGGCTGTAATAGCCAAGGTGCCGCATGGTGGCAAAAAGGGCCGCATACAGCCGCTGCCCTATGCCCTTGCCCTGCAGGTTGGCGCCAATGTATATGGCGGTTTCGGCGGCCCAGGCAAAGCCCTGCCGCTCGCCAAAGGGGCTTGCGTAGGCATAGCCCGCCACCTGCCCCTCCCATTCGCACACAAACCAGGGGAAACGGCCGGAAAGCGCCTGCACCCGCCGAACAAATTCCTCCGGCCCCGGTGCGGAAAATTCAAAGCTGACAGGCGTGTTTTGTACATAAGGGGCATAAATGGCGGCAAAGGCGGGGGCGTCTTGTGGTCTGGCGGGGCGTATGCAAATACCTGGCATTGTAAAAGCTCCTTTTGCAATAAAAATAGCCGCCCACAGGCGGCAGGGCGGCCTGGCCGGTGGCTTTGCGCCTGCCGGGCTTGAAGAACAGCTTTGGCAAAAACTGTCGCCAGCCCTGCCGAAAAAAAAGAAATCTTTTGCCCCGGTGCCGGGCAAAGCGGCCATGGCCGTACAGGCAGGCCACACCGTTGTTGCCTGCAATAACCGTTTTGGCCTTGGCCGTTGCCGCGCAAAAAGGCGGCTGTTTTTTGCACGGCGCTTTAAGAAGCGCGCCGGTGCCCTGCCCTGTCGGCGCCCTTGCCTGCCACGCGGGCAGCGTGCGGTTTTGCATTTTGCGGCGGGGCAAAAGCCAGTTTGCAGCCGCCCCAGCCGGTGGGCGGGGCGAAACCCAATACTCCCTGGCTTGAAATTTTTTTCTACTTCTTTTTAAATTGCCGCCGCCGCTGGCTGCTTTGCTCAAACAGGCGGCAAAGCCCCGCCTGGTCGCCCGTTTCAAGGCAGGCCTTCAGCTGCTCCAGGCAGGCGGTGAATTCATCTATTTCCTGCACAAGGGCGTTTTTGTTGGCAAAAAACAGCTCGCTCCAAAGGCCTGCGTTAATGTCTGCAATGCGGGTAAGGTCCCGAAAGCTGTCTCCGGTAACTTCGGGCAGGCGGGGGTCGGCATTGGCGTTCATAAGGCTTACCGCAATGGCGTGGGTAAGCTGGCTTACATAGCCTATCATCTGGTCGTGGTCTTGTATGGTAAGCTCGGTAACACGGGCAAAGCCAAGCGTTTCGGCAAAGCGGTGAGCAAAGGCAATGCCTGCCGCGGTGTTGGCGGCGGTGGGGGTAATTAAAAAGTTGGCGTTTTTAAAAATGCCGTCGTCGGCGTTTTCAACGCCGCTCACCTCCCGCCCGGCCATGGGGTGGCAGGGAATAAATTCGTGTTTGCCGGCAAGCAGGCTCTGGGCCTCGGGCACAAAGCAGGTTTTTACCCCCACAAGGTCGGTAACAAGGGCGCCGGGCTTAAAATAGGGCAGGTGCCCGCGAAGCCAGGGCAGAATGTCTTTGGGGTACAGCGCCAGCACAAGCACGTCGGCCTTTGCCAAAAGCGCGGCCACCGCCGCGGGGTTGCCTGCTTCGGCACCTTCGGCAATCAGCCCGTTTTGCAGCGCAAAGGCAAGGGAAGCGGGGTTTTTGTCAATGGCCGTTACCCGGTAGCCCTTTTTGGTAAGGCCCATGGCGTAGCTGCCGCCCATAAGGCCAAGGCCTACAATTAAAAAGGTAGAGTCTGTGTTCATGGCGCCCTCCGCTCTGCCGGGCATTCCTCTGCCTGAATGTCCGCCCCCAGGGCGGAAAAGTCATCAAAAAAAGAGGGCCAGCTTTTGCAAATGGCCTCGGCGCCGTGAATGGAAACGGCAACCCCCGCCCCCAAAGCGGCGGCGGTAAGGGCCATAACCACCCGGTGGTCGTTGTGGCTGCAGGCCTGCCCGGTGCCGGTAAGGGGAAAGCCCCCCTCTACGGCAATGCTGCCGGCGCCGGAGGAAACATGCCCCCCCAGCCGGGTAAGCTCCTGCTCAATGGTGGCAATGCGGTCGCTCTCTTTTATGCGCAGGCGCCCGGCGTTTACAAAGCGGGTGGTGCCTTTGCAAAACAGGGCAAGGGTGCACAAAATGGGGCCAAGGTCGGGGCAGCCGGCAAGGTCTACCTCGCCGGGGCTGTGCAGCCCTTCGGCGGGGGGCTGCACCCGCAACAGGCCGTTTTGCCAGCCTACCTCTGCGCCGCAGGCCTGTAAAACCGAAAGGGCTGCCCGGTCGCCCTGGGCGGAATCGGCGTTCAGCCCCGCCACGGCTATGCCGCCCCGCACGGCGGCCAGCACGGCGGGCACCGCCGCCTGCGACCAGTCGCCCTCTACAGTGCAGTTTGCCGGGGTGTAGGCCTGCCCGCCGGGAATAAACAGGGTGTGCTCGCCCTGCCATTCGCTGTGTACCCCAAACAAGGCCTGGGCCCTTCGGGTAAGCTCCACATAGGCGCTGCTTTCAAAGGGGGGCAGAATGCGCAGGGTGCTGCTTTTTGCAAGCAGCGGCAGGGCCAGCAGCAGGCCGGAAATAAACTGGCTGGAAACATTGCCCGCCAAAGCGTAATTGCCTGCCTGCAACGGCCCCTGCAATGTAAGCTGGCCGTTTTGCTGGGCGAAGGGCAGGCCCTGCCCTTCAAAAATTTGCTGGTACACCCCAAGGGGGCGCTCCATAAGGCGGGCGGCCCCCGCAAAGGTTACCGGCTGCCCCGTAAGGGCAAACAGGGGAATGATAAACCGCAGGGTAGAGCCGCTTTCGGCGCAGAATACCGCTTCTTTTGGGGCTTGCAGGGTGGCGGCGCCGGTTACCTGCTGGCCGTTAGGGGTTTGTGCAAATTGGGCGCCCAGCTGCCGCATGGCCGCAATGGTGGTGGAAATATCCAGCGAATACTGCAAATTGCGCACGGCAGACACCCCCCCCGCCAGGGCGGCGCAAATAAGCATGCGGTGGGCCATGCTTTTACTGGGCGGCACCGCAATGGTGCCCGCAAGGGAACAGGGCTGTATACCAACAATCATGGCGCGCTCCTAACAGGGTGTGGCGGGCAAACGGTTACATTTCCCGCCCAACCACATGGGCAATTTCCCGGCATTTTTTAATTACGGTGGCAAATTTTTCGGGCTTCAGGCTTTGGGCGCCGTCGCTCCAGGCGCATTCGGGGTTGGCGTGCACCTCAATCATCAGCCCGTCGGCACCGGCGGCCACGGCGGCCAGCGAAACACTTTCAATCAGCTTCCAGTCGCCGGTGGCATGGCTGGGGTCTATCACCACCGGAAGGTGGGATTTTTGCTTTAAAATGGGAATTACGCTTAAATCCAGCGTGTTGCGGGTGTACCGCTCAAAGGTGCGCACCCCGCGCTCGCAAAAAATAACGTTGGGGTTGCCCGCGGCCATAATGTATTCGGCGCTCATAATCCATTCTTCAATGGTGTTGGCAAGGCCGCGCTTCAGCAAAATGGGCCGGGTCATTTTGCCGGCGGCCTTCAGCAGGTTAAAGTTCTGCATGTTGCGGGCGCCAATTTGCACAAGGTCAACGTATTTTTCAAATTCGGGCACCCGGTCTTCGCTCATCATTTCGCTTACAATGGGCAGCCCGGTGGCCTCCCGTGCCTTTACAAGGTCGAGGATGCCCTCGGTTTCCAGCCCCTGAAAGGCGTAAGGCGAGGTGCGGGGCTTGTAGGCGCCGCCGCGGTACAAGGTGGCGCCCGCCTGCTTGCACTGCTTGGCAAGGGAAATGGCCATCTCTTCGCCCTCTACGCTGCAAGGCCCACCAATAACGGCAATGGGGCAGCCCGCGCCAATTGCAACGCCCGAAACATCCACCACCGTGTCCGCCTCGTGAAACAGGCGGTTGGCAAGCTTGTAGGGGGCCGCCACGCGGGTTACCTCCTCCACCCAGGGGTTGGCCCGTATCTGCCGCTCGTCCAGCTGGGTGGTGTCGCCCACAAGGCCGAAAACGTTGTAGTCGGTGCCGCGAATTAGGGTAACCTGCAGGCCCTGCTTTTCGAACGAGTCGATTATTTTTTTAAGTTCTTCCTGCGGCGTGCCGCGTTTGGTTGAGATAATCATGTGTTGGTTTCCTTTTCTATAATTTCTTTCAGGCCCAGCACGGCATTTACATACCCCTGCAGGCCCTGGCCTATATAATGCAGCCGGCAGGCCATACCGGCGTAGCTTACCTGCCGGAAGGGCTCGCGTGTGCGTACATCGCTTATATGAACCTCCGCCGCGGGCAGGTTTACCGCCTTTAAGGCGTCCAGCAGGGCAATGGAGGTGTGGGTGTAGGCGGCGGGGTTAAACACAATGCCGTCAAATTTACCCAGCGCGCCCTGAATGGCGTCCACCAAGGCCCCCTCGTGGTTGCTTTGGTAAAACTCGGCTTCAATGCCGTTTTCATGGCAGGCCTGCCGCACAAGGGTCACCAGGTCTTGGTAGGTGGTTTTGCCGTATATTTCGGGCTGGCGAATGCCCAGCATGTTGATGTTGGGCCCGTTAAGGATTAACAGCCGCATGGTACGCCTCCACAATTTTATTTGCCACCTGTATAAAAGAGGCGTTGTTTTCCACCACAAGGTCGGCGGCGGCCTCGTACAACGGCCTGCGCGCCCGGTACATTTCGGCAAGGGCCTCGGGGCTTTTGGAAAGCGGGCGCCCCCTGCCCACCTGCAGCTTGCTCAGGGGGCGGTCGAGGTAGAATACAATGCCGTTTTGCCGCAGGTAGTACAGGTTTTCGGGCCGGGTTACAATGCCCCCCCCGGTGGAAAGAACAATGCCGGCTTTTTTAGACTGCTCGGCAAGCACCCGGGTTTCGGCGGCGCGAAAAGCCTCTTCGCCGCCCTCTTCAAAAATGGCGGAAATGGGTTTCCCCGCTTCGGCCACCAATACGTGGTCAAGGTCAACAAAGGTTTTGTGCAGCTTGCGGGCCACCGCCTTGCCCAGCCTGCTTTTGCCGCTGGAGGGCATGCCCACCAGCACAAGGCTTACCAGCTGGCTGTACATGTCGCGCAGAATGCGCTCGGTTTCCTGCTGGCCAAAGGCCCTGCCGGTATACAGCCGGGCGGCGGCCACCGCCTGTTCTACCAGCATGGGCAGGCCGCCCGCGGTGGGCAGGCCCAGTTCTTCGGCCAAAAACAACAGTTTGGTTTTTAAGGGGTTGTACACCACATCGGCCACCGCCTGCAGGTTGGGGAAAGCGGCGGGGTTTGCAAGGCAGCTGCCGTTGTTCGGGAACATGCCCGCGGGGCTTACGTTAATTAAAACTTCCACGTCCGCCCGCCCGGCGGCTTCTTGGTAGGCAAGCTGCCCCTTTTGGGGCGCGCGGCTTGCCACCAGTATTTTTGCGGCACCGGCGTCTTCAGCCACAGCCATGGCGGTTTTGCAGGTGCCCCCGCTGCCCAGCAGCAAAACGGTTTTGCCCCGCAGGGAAATATTTTTGCGGCCCAGCATGTAGGCAAAGCCCTCATAATCGGTGTTGTAGCCGGTAAGGCGGCCGCCCCGGTTTACCAGGGTATTTACCGCCCCAATGCGGGCGGCCCGCTCGTCTATTTCGTCGCACAGCGGAATAACCGTTTGCTTGTAGGGTATGGTTACGTTGCAGCCTGCAAAGGGGCGCTTAGCAAGGTATTGCCGCACGGCTTCCTCGTTTGGCAGCTCGTGCAAATGAAAGGCGTAAGCGCCCAGCGCCTCATGAATGGGTTTTGAAAAGCTGTGCCCAAGGCGCTGGCCTATCAGCTCATACAGTGCCATTGGCGGCCTCCCGCTGCCACAGGGTGCCGTACCGCTGGCTGAACAGGTCTACCAGCCCTATGCAGGCCATGGCGTCGGCCACGGCCCTGGCCCGGTGCAAAATACAGGGGTCGTGGCGGCCCTTTAATTCCAGGGTTTCCACCTTGCCGGTGGAAAGGTTCAGGGTTTGCTGGGGCACCCCAATGCTGGAGGTGGGCTTTACCACCGCCCGCAAAACCACCGGCATGCCGTTTGTAATGCCGCCGTTCAGCCCGCCGTTGTTGTTGGTTTTGGTGGCCACCTGCCCGCCGTCCATATAAAAGCCGTCGTTTCCCTGGCTGCCGTTGAGGTCGGCAAAGCCAAAGCCAAGGCCGAATTCAACGCCCTTTACGGCGGGAATGCTGAAAAACAGGGAAGAGAGCACGCTTTCCACCGAGGAGAAAAAGGGCTCGCCCAGCCCCGCGGGCAGGCCGGTAACGGCGGTTTCCAAAATGCCGCCCACGCTGTCTTCCCGCTCTTTGGCCGCCACAATGGCCGCCTTCATGGCCTCTCCGGCGCCCTCGTTCAGCACGGCAAACATTTGCTTGTTTAAATGCAGCAAAGCGGCCTGCAATTCGCTTTTGTTTTGGGGCAGGGCGTCGTCGCTGATGCCGGCGCACCGGGCAAGGTGGGTGCCCACCGTTACGCCGTGGGCCGCCAGTATTTGCCTGCAAATGGCACCTGCGGCCACCAGCGGGGTGGTAATGCGGCCCGAAAAATGGCCGCTGCCCCGAATGTCGTTGTAGCCAAGGTACTTTTTATAGCCGGTGTAATCGGCATGCCCTGGGCGCAAAAAGTCCTGCGTGCGGGTGTAGTCGCCGCTTTTGGTGTTGGTGTTGCGAATAACCAGGCACAGGGAGGTGCCGGTGGTGTAGCCCTGGTGCACGCCCGAAAGAAACTCCACCTCGTCCGGCTCCTGCCGGGGGGTGGAAATGGCGCCAATGGCGCGGCGCTTGCTCATTTCAAAGGCGATGTAGGCGGGGTCTATGGCAATGCCGGGGGCAATGCCGTCCAGTACGGCGCCAATGGCGGGCCCGTGGCTTTCGCCAAACAGGGCAATGGTAAAGCTTTGTCCGAAACTGTTTTTCATGCGGTGGCTCCCTTAACCAAAAGGCTCAGTTCCTCAAAATCTACCGTTTCAAGGTAGCCTTCTCCCAAAGTTTTTACGCGCACAATGGTGTATTTGTCTTTGCTACGCTTTTTGTCGTTGTGCATGTGCTTTAAAATTTCGTCGGCGCTGCAATGGTAGGCAAGCGGCAGCCCCAGTTTTTTCAGTATGGCCCGTGTGCGGCGCTGCAGGGTGCGGCTCTCAATCATGGGCAGCATGCCCAGCGCCACGCATTCCCCGTGCAAAAGGCCGTTCTCGCCCTCGCCAAGGCCGCAGGCGGCCTCGATGCCGTGGCCGATGGTGTGGCCGAAGTTCAGCAGCTTCCGCTCGCCCTGCTCGGTTTCGTCCCGCTCTACCACGCCTTTTTTATACAAGAGGGAAAGGTACAAAATTTCCTCAAGGTTTTGCTCTATGCGGTCTTGCTCAAACAGCTCAAACAGGTGGGCGTTGCCAATAAGGCCCGCCTTTACCGCTTCGGCCAAGCCGTTGGCAAAATGGCGCTTTGGCAGGGTGGCAAGGGTTTCGGGGTCTACCACCACAAGCTCCGGCTGGTGAAAAGCCCCCACAATATTTTTGGTGCCGTCTAAATTAATGGCTACCTTGCCCCCAATGGAGGAATCAATTTGGGAAAGGGTGGTGGTGGGAAACTGGAAATAAGAAATTCCCCGCATGTAGGCGGCGGCGGCAAAGCCCGCAAGGTCGCCCACAACACCGCCGCCCACGGCGGCCACGGCGTCGCCCCGGCCAAAACCAAGCGCCAGCATGCGGGAAAGCAGGGTTTGCCAGCCCTGTACGCTCTTGCTGCCCTCGCCCTGGGGCACAACAATGGAAGAGCCCTCGGCGCACTGGGCCACCAGGCTTTTAACATATTTGGCGGGCACCCCGCTGTCGCTTACCACCAAAACCTTCCGGTTCAGGTTGCACAGCTTGCCCGCCCGCCCAAGGCTGCCTTTTTTTAAAACAATATCATAGCTTCTGGGGCCAAGTTCCATGGTAAGTTTCATAGGGTTCCTCCATAAAGCGCCCGCAAGCAACGGCGCCGCATCTGGTTACATCTGGCTGGTTGCGGGGGCAATGCGGTTGTAAACGCCCAGTATGCGCACCGAAAGGCAAACCTCCCGCAGTTTGGCCAGCAATGCCTCGGCCTGTTGGCTGCTGGGGGCGCCCACCAGCTCGGTATAAAAATAATATTGCCAGGGGTTTTGGGGCATGGGGCGGCTTTTAATAGACTCCATGTCAAACCCTTCGGCGGCAATGGCGGCAATTACCCTGGCAAGGCGGCCCACCAAATTTTCCACGGTAAACAGCAGCGAAAACTTGCTGCCCTCGCCGCGGGGCGCCTCGCGGGAAATAACAATAAACCGGGTGGTGTTGCCCGCTTCGGTGGCAATGTCCTTCACAAGGGGCACAAGGCCATAGCGCTCGCAGGCGTCCAGGCTGGCAATGGCGGCAACAGAGGCGTCGCCGGTTTCCGCCACATATTTGGCGGCCAAAGCGGTGTTGGCAAAAGGCAACTGCGCCGCCCCAAGGTTTGCCAAAAAGCGCTGGCACTGCTCCAGCGCCTGCACATGGCTTACCACGGTTTTAACCCCCGTAAGGTCGCTGCCGGGCAGCCCCAGCAGGTTTTGGGTAACCGGCAAATCGTACATGGCCGCAACGTAGCAGCGGTGGGAATAACAAAGGTCCAGCACCCCCGAAACATCGCCGGTGGTGGAATTTTCGAAAGGAACAATGCCAAAGGCCGCCCGGCCCTCCTCCACGGCGTCGAAAACAGAGCCGAAAGTTGCCTCGGCGGCAAACTCGGCGTTGGGGTACAGCGCCAGGGCCACCTGGTGGCCAAAGCCGCCCTCGGCACCCTGGTAGGCAACGGTGTTTTGCCCCAAAAGCTGGGTTTGGTACTGGCGCGAGGAGGTCATAACCTGGCAAATAAAATCGGTGTAATAGGGGGCAAGGGCGGCGTTTTGCAAAAAGGCAAGGTTTTTTTGCACCACGGCTTTTTCCCGCCCGGCGTCCAGCACCGGCAGGGAATTTTGCTTTTTATAAGAGGCAACATCGGCGGCTATCGCCATGCGCTGCTCAAATAGGGCGGCCATTTCGCGGTCAATGGCGTCAATTTTTTGCCGTATTTCTTCCAAGGTTGGCATGGCAATTCCCCTTATTAATAAGTATATATATTCAGCAAAAAGTATAACATACAAACCCCGGCGAAACAAGGCAGAAAAACCGGCGGCGGCCCGCCGGTTTTTTATGTGTTTTTTACAAATTGCCAAAGCGCCCGGCAGCGCCCGCCGAACGGCAAATAAAAAAATGCCGGGCACCGGCCCGGCTGGGTATGAAAAAATATTCGTTATGAAAGAATAAATTTTCGTTTTAATAAAATTTTCGAAACTCAGGCAAAAAGCCTGCCGTAAAAGCTGCCGGCGTTGTCAAGGTTTTGCTGCCAGCCATTGTTTTTGGCAAGCTGCTCGGCGGTAAAACCCCGCAGGCCAAGGCGGTAGCCCTCCAGCAGCAGCTGCCCGTTGGCGGTGGTGCCGTCGTACTGGGTAAAGGTCAAATCAAGCCCGGCAAGGGCGGGGCAGTCTTGCCAGGCGGTGGTAAGCTTCTCTATGCTGCCCTCGCCCTTTTCCTCGCCAAAAATGCCGTATTGCTGCTGGTAAAATTCCGCCTCTTCGGGGCTTACCAAAAACAAAACAGGCTCCCCGGCGCTGAAGGCGCCGGAAAGGCGGGTAACACCCGCCATTTGGGTGTAGGGGTCTTGCGCGGTTAGGGGTTGGCTTTCTGCCTGGCTTTCGGCAGGCTCGCTTTCTTCGGTGCCGGCGGTGATGGCATACACCTCTATTTGCACAACTATTTTGCCGTCTCCGTTCACGTCCTCTGCATAAGCGGCAAGGCTTTCCTGCAGCTTGACGGTAAGGTCATCCGGCAGGGAAGAGGGGCTGATAATGCCAATGGAAATGTCGGGTTTAACCTGGGTTAC
>JBKEBR010000260.1:0-1832 GCA_047973285.1 Oscillospiraceae bacterium
AAAAAAGGAGAGGCCATGGCCTCTCCTTTTTTTATTTTTGTCAGTTACTGGAAGCAGCCTCTGAAAAAGAGGGGCTTTCCTGCGGGGTTTGCTCTGTATCGCTCACAAATTTCATACTGGGGTATTTTTTTGCCATATACTCGTCGGGGTAGTGGCGGTCTAGCCAGGCGGCAACAAAATTGGTGGCGGCAACCCCGTTTTTGCGCTCTTTTTCGCGGAAAACCGCCATGCCGGAGAGCGCCAGGTTCAAAGCAAGCGCCGCTGCCACCGCAATGGTAAGGGTTTTGCCGAAGGTGTTGGGTATGCGCTCTATCATTTCACTCATCCAGGGCCAGAACCGGGTGATGAACAAAAGCCCCATAATGCCCCAGCCAACCCCATACAGCAGGTTGGTGCGGCCGCCTATGTTGGTGGCATACTCGCTGTATTCCCAGGACACGCTGCCAAACAGCAGCTCCTGCGCCCAGCTGCAAAGGTATTCAAACACAAGGCCCACCACCGCGCTGCCAAGAAAAATAAGAAAGCCGTTTTTATTGCGGTAGCGGTACAAAAGCAGGGTGAATAAAACGGCGCCAATGCCGTATACCTGGTTGAAGGGGCCGTACAGCATGCCGCTGCGGCGCATTAGCTCGCCTGTTTGCGAAAACACATAAAAGGTTTCCCAGGCAACCCCTATAACGCAGCCGAACACAAACACCCAGATAAGCTTGTAAATGTTGATGCCCGCCGCAAAGCTTACCCTGCCGTTGTTTACATCTTTATGGCGGTACCATTTTTTTCGCGCTTTTTTGGGGCGCCCTGTGGGGGGCAGCACGGCCTCTTCACCCGCCGCCACTTCTTTTGCCAGAATTTCGCGGGGCTGCGGGGCTTGCCGCCCGGGTTTTTCTTTGCTCATGCAGCTTCTCCTTTTCACACCTTTATGTTGCCGGCGGCCGGCCTTTGCCGGGCCGGCCGCCTGTTTTAATTTTTTGCCGCCACAAAGCCCGGCCCCAAAAGCGCCGCGCCATAAAAAAGCCTTTTACTGCCATTTTTTGCCGTTTTGCCGTGGCTGTACTATTGTAGCTTATCCTTGCTGCTTCGTCAACCGCGCCGCAAAGCTATTTTTTTACTGGCGCCGGCGAAAAAACCTGCTATAATAAAATTCACTTGGTGCACCTTTTGCCGCAGCCCGGGAAAATGCCCATACACCGTATTGGCAAAAGGCACTGGCGGCCTGTGCACCCTGCAAGTATAAACCCTCAAGGAGGCCCCCGATGAACGAGTATGCAAATTTTGTATTTGAAAAACGCCTGCAAAAAACCAGCGCCGCCCTGCAAAAAAACCGGATGGAAGCGTATATTGTGGAAACCGCAAAAGAGGTGGTGCCCCTGCTTAAAACCCTGCTGGCGCCGGGCAGCACCGTAACCAGCGGCGGCAGCCAAACATTAACCGAGTGCGGCGTTCTGGAATTTTTGCGCAGCGGCGATTACACCTTTTTAGACCGGGAAAACCCCGGCCCCGAGGGCAATGACGTGCTGTGCCGGCGCGCTTTTTTTGCCGACAGCTATTTGGCTTCGGCCAATGCGGTTACCCTGAACGGCGAAATTTATGAGGTGGACGGCAAGGGCAACCGGGTGGCCGCCATAGCCTTTGGCCCGCCAACGTTGTTTTGGTGGTTGGCCGCAATAAAATTGTAAGCAATTTGGACGAGGCCCGCCAGCGCCGCGCACACATTGCCGCCCCCGCCAATGTGCACCGCATGGGGCTGCAAACCCCCTGTGCCGTAACCGGCGCCTGCAGCGACTGCAAAAGCCCCGCCCGCATTTGCTGCACCGATGTGGTTTTGCATGAAG
>JBKEBR010000261.1:0-3421 GCA_047973285.1 Oscillospiraceae bacterium
GGAAAGCCCCTTTACCGTGCGCAGCAGCATGTTGCGGCCCAGCCAGTCGGTGCCGAAGGGGTAGCGCAGGGAGGGGGCAAGCCCTTTGGCGGCAAAATTAATTTGCAGGGCCTCTTCCCCAATAAAAGCGCCCGCCAAAAACACACCGGCCACCACCGCAAGCAGCAGCCCGCACCAAACGGCGGCCTTGGCTCTTCCGTTTTGGCGCAGCCCCGGCAGGGCCGCCAAGCCGTGGTTATCCATGGGCGGCCTCCTCCTTCAGCTGAGGGTTTATAATGCCGTACAGGGTGTTGGCAATAAGGTTGCCGGTAAACACAAACAAGGTGCTGAACAGGGTAATGCCCAGCAGCAGCGGCACATCGGAGTTGAGGCCCGCCGCCGCCACGGCCGAGCCAAGCCCCGGGTAAGAGAACACCGTTTCGGCCAGTATGCTGCCGCCGAACAACTCGGCAAACGAGGTAAACTGCAGGGTAAGGGCGGGCAGCAATATGTTGCGCAGGCCGTGGAGGCGCAGTATTTTAAACGGCGTATCCCCCCGCGCCAGGGCAAAGGCAACATAGTCGCTCTCCAGCACCTCCACCAGCTTTTGGCGGGTGTGCAAAGCAATGCCCGCAAACGAAACAAGGCTGAGGGTAAGGGCGGGCAGGGCAAGGTGGTGCAGGCGCTGCCACAGGGTAACGCTTGCGTTTTCAAGGCCAATGGGCGAAGAAAACCCAATGGGGAACCACCCCAGCAAAACCGAAAAAACCAGCAGCAGTACAAGGCCCAGCCAAAAGGTTGGCAGCGAGCTTACCACAAGGCACACCTTTTTTAAGGCCCGCCCAGCAAAGCGCTTGTCAAGCATGCCCATCAGGCAGCCGGCCGAAAAGCCCAGCAGGCCCGAAAGCACCCATGCCGCCGCCATAAGCGCCAGGGTATTGCCAAAGCGCCCCGCAATAATGGCGGCAACAGGCTGGCGGTACAGCAGCGAGGTGCCCATGTCCCCACGCAAAAGCGAGGTAAGCCACAGCCAGTACCGCTGCACCGGCGGCTTGTTAAGGCCCCAGTATTCGGCAATGGCTGCCCGCTGCTGCGCGCTTACGTTGCCCGCCCCCAGCACATATTGCTGCACCGGGTCTATGGGGGAAAGGCTTACCAGTATAAAGGCCACAAGCGAGGCCGCCAGCATTAACGAGGCCGCCCGTATAAGGTACAGGGCAAAAGCCCTGGTGCCACGGCGCAGGCCGCCTTTCCAGCCGTTTCGCGCGTTTAGTTCCATTTCCACTCCTTCAAATTTTGTACAAGGGTCCAACTGGCGCCGTGGGCGTGCAGCTGCTGGCTGCCAATGTCAAGGCCCTCGCGCACATAGTAAAGGTGCTGGATATTTACCAGCCAAACCCAGGGGCAGTTGCCCTGCATGGCGGTGCCGGTGGTGCCGTCCCACTGGGCCAGCTGCCACTGCTTGTAGGCTTCTTCGGTGGTTTGGGCGTGCAGGGCCGCCTCCAAATAAGCGTCGGTAGCAGGGTTTGCATACCCTTCCGGGTTGTAATAATCGTCCTTCAGCATGCCAGAGCTGTGGTATAAAAGGTAGCTGGTGTGGGGGTTGTTGGAGCCCCAGCCCATTAAAACCGCCTCGCTGAACATGCGCCTTGCAATATCGTCCCAGCTGGTGCCCTCTACTATAATGGAAATGCCAAGCTCTTTTGCCTGGGCCGCTGCCGCCATGGCCACGGCCTGCCGGGCCGAATCGCCGCTGGGGTACAGGCAGGTAAACTCGGCTTTCAGGCCGTCTTTTTCCACAATGCCGTCGCCGTCGGTGTCTTGCCAGCCGTCGTCTGCCAAAAGGGCTTTGGCTTTTGCCACATCGGTTTCCAGTTTGGTTTCGGGGTTGTTCCAGGGCATGCCGTCATTTTCAGAGTAAGCCGGGTCGCCAAAGCCGTTCAGGGCGTCTTCGGCAAGAATTTCCCGGTCAATGCCCCAGGCAAGGGCCTGCCGTATGGCAAGGTGGGCGGTAACGTTGTTGCCAATGGCGGCGCCGTTTTCGGTGGTTTTGCCCTCGGCCGGGGTGGTGGGCAGCGTAAAGCCGCGGTTGTCCAGTGTGGTTACCGCCTCTAAGCGCATGCCGCTAATTTGCTGTGTGGCCTGTGTGGCGCTGGTAAGGGCCACGTCCACCTGGCCCGCCATGGCGGCGGCAAAGGCGGCGTCCTCATCCATAAACACAAGGGTAACCTTTTTTAAGGCGGGCACGGTGCCGTAGTAGTTCTCGTTTGCCTCCAGAATAATCTGCTCGCCCTTGTTCCACTGCACCAGCTTCCATGGGCCCGAGCCAACCGGGTTTTCGGCGTAGCCGGGGCCGTAGGCGTGCTTTGGCACAATGCCAATGGTGGCAACGGTGTTGATAAAGGTAGAGGCGGGTGCGTTTAAGGTAAAGGTTACCTCGTATTCGCCGGTAACGGCGCATTCTTCAAGGTAAGACAAATCCAGAAAAGAGCCGCTGCTTTTGGCGGTTTCAAAGGTAAAGGCAACATCCTCGGCGGTAAGGGGCTCGCCGTCGGTAAAATAGGCGTCCTTTCGCAGGGAAAACACCCAGCCAAGGCCGTCTTCGCTGATGGTGTACCCGGTGGCAAGGTCGTTTACAATGCGCATATCCTGCGTATATTCCACAAGGGTGCTTTGAATAAGCGGCGTGGTGCCATGGCCCCAGCCTACGGTGGGGTCAAAGCCGTTTTCCGGCTCGCTGGAAATGGCCACAATCGCCTCGGTGCCGGCGGCCCCGGCAGAGGAAGCCGGGCCACTGGCGCCCGAAACCGGAAGCCCGTTGGCGGTGGCGGCGCAGCCCCCTAAAAAAACAGCGGCCAAAAGCGCGGCTAGGCCCGCCTGAAAAGCATTTCGTATGGTTTGCTTCATTAGAAAAATCTCTCCCTTATTGAATAAGTGAAGGCATAAAAAAAGAAAGCCCTCTGTGAAAACACAGCAGGCCTTCTGACCGGCTGGAAGCATTCAGGCTTCCCATGCGCAATATAGTATTCAATGCTGCGGTAACCGCTTTGCCACGCTTTTCAAAGAATGGCCCCGCTGTTTCGTACAGGGGTGTTGTTTAAAAACATACCATTTGCCCCGTAAAATGTCAACCCGGAAAAGGGCAGGCAGAAAAGCGCCAATAAAAAAGCCTGCCGCGGCAAAGCGGCAGGCCCGGGGGCTAGGGCTGCTGAATTCCCCAGTTTTCGGTGCTTTCTAATATTTGTATAAAGCGGCTGTAAATGCCCTGCTGGGCAAGCAGCTGGGCGTGGGTGCCCTTTTGTACAATTTCGCCCTCGTCCATCACCAGAATTTGGTCGGCATTTTGTATGGTTGAAAGCCGGTGGGCAATGGTTACAATGGTTTTGCCGTGGGTAAGGGCGGAAATGGCCTGCTGAATCAGGTGTTCATTTTCCGGGTCTAC
>JBKEBR010000262.1:0-3058 GCA_047973285.1 Oscillospiraceae bacterium
CATCAGCATTACATTTACGCCAAATGGTTTTTGGGTAAGGCTTTTGGCCTTGCGAATTTCTGCCCGCAGCCACTCGGCATCGGCGTTCATGGCGGCAATAAGCCCAAGCCCGCCGCCATTGCTTACCGCCGCGGCAAGGCTGGCATCGGCAATCCAGGCCATGCCCCCCTGTATGATGGGAGCTTCAATTTCGAGCAAACGACTCAACGGTGTTTGAATCAAAACAATTCCCTCTTTCATGGCGGTTTTTAAGGCAAGGTGCCGTTTTATGCCCCTGCTTCAACAATGGCAATTAAATCTGCAATGCTTTTAAGGTTTTCGTTCACCTCAATGGTAACGCCAAATTCATCTTCGCAGGCCATGGCCATGTCCACAAGGTCAAGGCTGTCCAGCTCCAGCTCTTCAAAGGTGGTTTCGGCTTTCAGGGTGCCCGGTTCCAAATCTTTATAGCCGCCTACAATTTTTTCAATTTTTTCAAGAGTGTTCATGGTGTAATCTCCTTTTTTATATGGAATGTTTTATTAAGTTCTGTTAATGAGCGCCCCAGCGCAGCAGTGCCGTACCGGTGGTAAGCCCGCCGCCAAACGCACTCAGAACAAGCAAATCATTATTTTTCAGCAGGCCCTTCCGGTTGCATTCGTCCAACAAAACGGGAATGCTGGCTGCCGAAAGGTTGCCCACATTTTGTATGTTGCTGTGGTAGCAGCCTGCGGCAATTGCAAGCTTTTTTTGCGCCGCTTCTATAATGCGCAGGTTGGCCTGGTGCAAAATAACATGGTCGATGTCTTTTTCCTCCACATCGGCCTGCCGCAGCGCCTTTTGAATGCCGGTTAAAATTGCGTTTACCGCAAATTTATACACCTCGCCGCCGTCCATGTGCAAATACGGCAAAGGTGCCTGTGCGGTGCCAGGGTAGTTGCCCTGCTGAAAAGGCGCGTACAGCAGCTTATCGTCGCCGCTTGCCGTAAGGTGAAGGTAGAGCAAATCCTCCCCCGGCGCCAAAACCACCGCGCCCGCCCCGTCGCCAAACAAAACACAGGTAGAGCGGTCTTCCCAGTTTACAATGCGGCTCAGTGCTTCGGCTGCCAAAACCAGAATACGCTTTGCCTTTTTAAGGGCAAACAACCCCGCCGCCATTTCAAGGCCGTAAATAAACCCCGTGCAGGCCGCGTTGATGTCTACCGCCGGGCAGCTTGCGCCCAGCCCGCGCTGCACCAGGCAGGCAAGGCTTGGCGTAAGGTAATCGCCGGTAAAGGTGGGGCACAAAATATAGTCCAGCTCCTGCGGCTTTACACCGCTGTTTTGCAGTGCTTGCTTTGCGGCGGCCACCGCCACCTCTGTAAGGCTTTCGCCGTTTAAAATATGGCGCTGCGCAATGCCGGTTCGGGTGCGAATCCACTCATCGCTCGTATCTAGAAACTGCGCCAGGTCGCTGTTGGTTTTAACCTGCACCGGCAGCGCGCTGCCGGTACCAAGAATGGATATGCTCATCGCATCACCTTATATTTTTGAATATTTTTTTCTAAAAAGCCGTCCAGCTTGGCAACCCCCATTAACAAAGCCGCCCGTTCCTCTTCGCTTAAATCTTGTGTGATAGAGCGCACCATTGCCCGGTGGAAATACCGGTGGGCGTGTTCGGCGCGGTGCCCCTCTCGCGTTAGCTTTACCCGCACCACACGGCCGTCTTCCCCGCATTTTTCTTTGGTAACATAGCCTTTGCGCACCAGCTTGTTCACCGCAAGGGTAACCGAAGGAAGGCTGATGTCCAGATAAGCCGAAATATCACTTATGGTGGCGCTCCCCTCTTTTGAGGATTCTTCTATTGCCTCCAGCATGTGAATTTCATTGATGGTAAGGTGTATATTTTTGCTGGCGCGAAGCATTTCCTCTTCCAGCTTTTCCAAAGAACGGTAAACCTTCACCAAAAGGGTGTTTAAATTATTTTCCAAAGAAGTCATAACAAGCTCTCTCCTTTTTGCCTTTATTTAGTTAGACAAACAAATTATAGCGGCGGGTAAGAGAGTTTGTCAATTGCAAGCGCGGCTTTTGGCGGTTCAGGCTCTTCCTTTTGCCAGTTTTTTAAAAGCCGGCTCTTTTTCGGGCTTCCCTGTTTTATTTTCTTTTTGGCTGCTTTGCCGCCGAAGCACCACCCGCTGTATTTTGCCTGAAATAGTTTTGGGCAGACGGGTTACAAATTCCACAACGCGCGGATATTTGTAGGGTGCCGTGGTTTTTTTTACGTGGTTTTGCAGTTCTTTTTTCAGTTCTTCGCTGGGCAAATAGCCTTTTGCAAGAACAATGCTTGCTTTTACCGCCTGCCCGCGCACGGGGTCGGGCACTGCGGTAATGGCGCATTCCAAAACGGCGGGGTGCTCCATTAGAACGCTTTCCACTTCAAAGGGGCCAATGCGGTACCCGGAAGACTTGATTACGTCGTCGGCACGGCCTATGTACCAGAAATACCCGTCCTCGTCCCGCTTTGCCTTGTCGCCCGTGTGGTAAATTCCATTTTTCCACACACTGCCGGTAAGCGCTTCGTCGCGGTAATAGCCCATAAAAACACCCGGCAGGCCTGCAGGGGCCACCTCAATGCAAATTTCCCCTTCTTCCCCATTTTTTACAGGGCCGCCCTTTTCATCCAGCAGCAGCACCCTGTAGGCGGGGCTGGCTATTCCCAGCGAGCCGGGGCGGGGCTGAATATACGGCGGGGTAAGAATCATGGGAGTCATTTCGGTTTGCCCGTAGCACTCCCGAATTTCCAGGCCGGTTTTTTCTTTAAAACGGTAAAATACCTCGGCGTTCAGCGGTTCGCCCGCCGTAGTAACATAGTTCATTGAAGAAAGGTTGTACGGCGCAAAATCTTCTTGAATTAAAAAACGGAACACAGTGGGCGGCGCGCAAAAAGAGGTAACCTTGTATTTGCTTACCACCGCCAGCAAATCTTTCGCATTAAAAACATCGTGGTCGTATACAAACACCGCCGCTTCGCACAGCCATTGGCCAAAAATTTTACCCCAGGCCGCTTTGGCCCAGCCCGTATCGGCCACCGTTAGGTGAA
>JBKEBR010000263.1:0-11790 GCA_047973285.1 Oscillospiraceae bacterium
TAGAGGCCGAGGCCATTCCCGAGGTGGTGCGCCGGCAGCTTGCAAAGCCCGAAATTGAGAGCCAAATTTTACCCGGCATGCGCATTGCCATTACCGCCGGCTCCCGCGGGGTGGCCAATGTTGCCCTTATTACCAAATGCATTGCCGCCTTTTGCACGGCCAGGGGGGCACACCCCTTTATTGTGCCCGCCATGGGCAGCCACGGCGGCGCCACCGCCGAAGGGCAGCGGGAAATTTTAAAGGGCTATGGCATTACCGAAGAAGCCATGGGCTGCCCCATTCTTTCCTCTATGGAGGTTGTGAAAATTGGCACAAACGAAGAGGGCATGGATGTTTTAATTGACAAAAACGCCGCCGAAGCCGACGGTATTATTGTTTCCTGCCGGGTAAAACCCCACACTGCTTTCCGCGGCCCTTATGAAAGCGGCATTATGAAAATGATGACCATTGGCCTTGGCAAGCAGGTTGGCGCCGAGGTTTGCCACGAGGCAGGCTTTAAGCACATGGCCAAATATGTGCCCATGTTTGGCCGGGCCATTATTGAAAACGCGCCCATTTTGTTTGCCGTTGCCGCCATTGAAAACGCCTTTGACGAAACCTGCCACCTGGAAAGCGTAAACGCCTGCGATATTGCCGCCCGCGAGCCCGAGCTTTTAAAGCAGGCGTTTGCCAACATGCCCCGCATTTTGGCAGACGAATGCGATGTGCTGGTGGTGGACCACATTGGCAAAAACTTCAGCGGCGACGGCATGGACCCCAACATTACCGGCACCTTTTGCACCCCCTACGCCACCGGCGGCATACAGGCCCAGCGGGTTGCCGTTTTAAACCTTAGCCCCGAAACCCACGGCAACGGCATTGGCCTTGGCTATGCCAGCGCCACCACCCGCCGGGTGTTTAACCAGCTGGACTTTGCCTCTATGTACCCCAACGCCATTACCTGCACCGTTTTGGGCGGGGTGCGGGTGCCCATTGTAATGGAAAACGACAAAGAGTGCATTCAGGTTTGCCTGCGCACCTGCAACGAAATAAACAAAGCGCAGCCGAGGGTGGTGCGCATTCCCAACAGCCTGCACCTGGGGCATATTATGCTTTCGGAAAGCTATTATGAAGAGGCCAAAAATAACCCCGCCATAGAAATTGAAAGCGAGCCCGCCTACCTGCCTTTTGACGGCGAAGGCAACATTCTGTAACCGGCACCGCCATTTTTATTGTACGGCCACCCTAAGCTGCGGCGGCTTTGCCCCTGGCAGGCAAAGCCACCGGTATTCTTTTTTGTTGCAGTCTTACAAAAATAACACTATACTATTACCTGTACTATTGCCTGTAAGCTGTTCGGCCAGTGTTGTGCCCGCACCATCCCTTGTACGGCTGTTTTTTCATACCGCAAAAAAATAAACAAAAATAAGGCCACGGGGTACCATGAAACAAACTATGAAACTAGAAATTGACAACCGCTCGCTGGCCGAACGCGCCGCCGATAAAATGGAAAATTTAATACAGGACGGCCTGTTTGTTCCCGGCGACAAATTCCCCAATGAATCGGATTTGTCGGAGATGCTGCAGGTTGGCAGAAGCACCATACGGGAGGCCATTAAAATATTGGAATCCCGCAATGTGCTAAAGATACGCCGGGGGTATGGCACCTATGTTTGCCAGAATGTGGGCATTACCAAAGACCCCTTCGGCTTTCGTTTTATGGGGCCGCAAAAAGAACTGAGCCTGGATTTGTGCGAAATGCGCATGATGCTGGAGCCAAACATTGCACGGCTGGCCGCCAAAAACGCCTCTGAAAAGGACATTGCCGAAATACAACGGATATGCGATGAGGTTGCCGAGCTGATTCAGCAGGGGAAAAACTACGGCCAAAAGGATATGGATTTTCACACAAAAATTGCCGAAAGCGCCGGCAACATGGTAATTACCCGGGTTATTCCCATTATTTGCAGCGGCATTGAAACCTACATAGAGGTTACCAATTTTAACCGGGCCGGTACCGCCGCCATTACCCACCAGCAAATTGTAGACGCCATTCGCGCGCGCGACGGCGACGCCGCCTTTGCCGCCATGAAGCAGCACATTAAAGACAACCGCGCCACCCTTTTGCTGCTGCCGGATGATTTTTAGCCCTTTAGCAGGGCATTTTATGCTTTTTACGGCGTATGCCCGCCCGCCGCAAGCCCGCTTTGGCCTTACCCCTGCCGCCATTCGGTACCGGTTTTTTGCCCGCTGAAATGCCTTTTTTTGCCTTTGGCAAATACAGGCACTTTTCTTTTTTATTCGTATTTTGCCACGGCCCCTGTACAATACTGGGGCCGTGATTTTTATATTCTTTTTCCGGTTTTTTTGTTTCAAAACGCAGGGCGCAAAAAAGCCCTGCGGGCACGTGCCATTTACCGGTTGCAGTCTGCAAAAAATACCATTATAATTAGTCAAAATACCCTTTAAAAAAGCTGCCGCAACCGCGGCTTCAGCCCTTGGCCACATGCGTTTTTCAAAGCCTTTGCCCAGCGCACCACGCTCCCTGTTTTCCGCTTTGTTTTTCAAGCAATTTCCGCCGGTTCTTTGTTTCCCCAAAAAAACTTTTTACGAGTAGGGTGAATAGAATGACGCAGGCAAATTCAAGCTTCAGCGAGTCCCTTTCCGAGCTTTCGCTGATAAAATTCCTTTTCCCCACGCTGGATTATGTGGACATTGCCTCTTTTGCGGTGAATGTGGGAAGCGGCCTTATTATTTGCTGCAACCAGCGGCTGTGCAACGATTTGCGGAAAACCCCCGAGGAAATTACCGGCCACACCTACGAAGAGGTTTTCTGGGAAGATTTTTCTACCCGGCTGCGCTTGCTGATAGAAAAAAGCACCTTTTCCGGCCCTGTTTCCGAGGTATACTACTGGACCCGGCGCAGGCTGTGGGGCCAGCTTACCATACGAAAAGTTAAAACGCTTGAAAACTCTGTTGTTGCCCTTATTACCATTACCGATATTACTGAAATTGGCCGGTCGGAATATGAGTACCGCCGCATGGCATTTTACGACCAGCAGCTGGATTTGCCCAACGGGCGCCAACTGGAGCTGGACGCAGCCGCCCTGGAAAACCAGGACGATGTGGCCCTTATTCACTTTGACATCAATTTTTTGGCGGGTATCAACGATGTTTACGGCTGGGGCACCGGCGATTTTCTGCTTACCCAAATACGCAATTGGCTGGCCACCGCCGCCATGCCCGGCGGCAGCGGCCTGTACCGCGTTAACGAAGACACCTTTGCCATTTTGGTCCGCCATATTTCTTTGCCCGAAGCCAAAAAGCTGGCGCGCCAAATTTTGCGACGCTTTACAAAGCCCTGGCAGTCTTTAAACAACCTGCCCAACCTGTACTGCAACATTACCGTGGGGGTTATTTACGGCCACTACGTGGGGGCCGACGCCAAAAACCGGCTTTTCCGCATGATGGAACGAAATGTTTACCCCGGCGATTATATGGTGTACGATGCCCCCATGGACACCCGCCACAAAAAAAGAATTTTGCTGCGGCAAACCCTTATCAACTGCATGCAGCAAAATATGGAGGGGTTCAGCGTTGTTTTCCAGCCCATTGTAGATGCAAAAACCGAAAGCTGGGTGGGTGCCGAAGCCCTTTGCCGCTGGAACGCCCCCGGCCTTGGCCACATTTCGCCGCTTGTTTTTATTGAAGAACTGGAGCAGCTTGGCCTTATTACCCAGCTGGACACCTGGGTAATGGAAACCGCCGTGCGCCAGTGCGCCGAATGGGGCCTTGGCGGCAAAAATTTTTTTCTTGACGTGAACCTTTCCCCCGTACAAATATTGAACAAGCAGTTTTCAGAAAACCTGCACAACCTGCTGAAGGTTTACCATTTTCCCAATGAAAAGCTGTGCCTTGAAATTACCGAAAGCAAAAAATTTAATTTCAGCCCGGCCAATATCGCCCTTTTAAACCGCCTGCGGGCCACCGGCATCCGCATTTCTCTGGATGATTTTGGCACCGGCTACAGCTCTTTCCAAAACCTGCGGCTGCTGCCCGCCTATGTGCTTAAAGCGGTAGCGCACATCGCTGCTGGCCTCAAAATTCTTGTCAATGTCGTCGCACCACATGCTGGCCCGCAGGCCAATTCCACTCTGGGTAAAGCCGTGCAGGTAAACCTTGGGCGGCCCCTTTTTTTCTATTTTGTTCTCTTCCGCGCTCAGCGAAGTATAGTAAGGGTGCTCTTCAATAATGCGCGCCATCAGCTCCATGGCTTTGTCCAAATTGGAATCGTAGGTAATGGTTACATCAATAAACGAGGCAATGCGCCCGTCTAAAAAGTTGGAATTTTCCAAAATTTCTTGGCTCATAACCGAATTTGGCACAATAACCCGGTTGTTGGTATAGGTGCGCAAAACCGTTTGCCGCAGGCTCATATCCTCTACATACCCGGTAATGCTTTTGCTTACAAGGTTTACCCTGTCGCCAATTTCAAAGGGGTGAAAAATAGAAATAAACAGCCCGTCTATGGCGTTGCCCAAAGACTTTTGGGCGGCAAGGCCCAAAACAACCGCCAAAATGCCCGAGCCTGCCAGCACGGCCCCAAGGGCCTTGTCCAGCCCCGGCAGCTGGCTGATGACGCCGACAATGCCCGCTATGTAAATAATGTATATCACTCCATTGCGCAACAACCGCTGGTGTATTTTGCGCTGAAACCGGGCGGTTTTGGGCATGGCCGCCTTAAAAATATTCACCACCAAAAGGGTGATGGCCAGAATAAAACCCATGCGAAGCAGCACATAGCCCCATTCCGAGCTGGTGAAAAAATGTTCAAAAAATATTTTCATACTGTTTTACGCCTTTTATTTTTAGGCTGCGCCGTTTGGCGGCCGGCCATAGAACGGCTGCAAGCTATTTTCTTTGTTTTTTCATTCGTTTGCTCTTTGCGTGCAAAAATTTTCTTTTTTATATCATACGCTTTCCGCCCGGCGAAGGCAACAGGCACCGCTGCGGCCACGTCGTACAATTGCAAGGTACCGGGGCTTTTGTTGCAGCGGCTTTTTTTATTCATCGTTTTGTTTGCCGAAGAAAAATTGAAACAGCCATTCAAAAAAGTTATTTTGACCCCATCGCTGTGCGGCCGTTTTCCCACACAATTGGCCCACATAAAACGAAAAGGGGGCTGCCATTGCAGCCCCCTTTCATTGACAGTGCTTTTTTGCTTTTCGTTATTTTTCGGTTTCTTCCAGCAGGTGCACCTTTGTCTCGCTTTTAAGGGTATTGCCAATGGTGCAGGCGCGCTCGGCAATGGTAAGGGCCTTGGCCCTGTATTCCGCAGGCAGGCCTGCGGGCAGCGCCACCTTTACCTCAAAATTGGTAAAGCGGTTGGTAACGCCCTCTTGCTTCACCGCCTCAACGGTAACCCGCAGGTCTTTTTCCTCGTAGGCCGTATTGTCCCGTTCAAAAAACTTTACCAGTGAAATTACGGTGCAAAAACCCAAGGCCGCCTCCAGCAGCTCCCGGGGGGAAAACCCGTCTTCGCTGCCCGCCTCAAAGCTGCCCGAAACGGCGGCGGCGCCGCTGTTTACAATTTTTCCCTTTCCCTTTTCCAGCGTCAATTCGGTCATTTGTTTCACCTCTTTCATTTTGGTTACTCTGCGTACAATTCTTCTAACCTCCGCGCCGCAGCGCTGCAGCCAGCTGTTTCAAAGCCGAAAAGCCTTTCTTCAGGCAGCGGGGCCGGTATGGGCGGCGCTTTATAAAAGCCCTGCCCTGCCGCCGGGCGGCTTTTGGGGGCGCTGCCGAAATACCGGGTTTTGCGGCAAAGGCCCAAACACTACCTGCCTTTTTCGCAGCAGTGGCAGGCCACCCAGTGCCCGCCGCCAACATCCCGCAGGGGGGGTACGGTTTGCCTGCACTCTTCTGCCGCCAAAGGGCACCGGGGGAAAAAGGCACACCCCTGCGCCGCCTTTTGCCGTACGGCCTCGCCCTGCGCCTGGCTGCCGCCTTCGCGGCGGCGGTTAAAATTGGGCACTGCCGAAAAAAGCGCTTTGGTGTACGGGTGCAGCGGCCCTTGAAAAAGCGTTTCAGTGGGCGCTTCCTCCACCAGCCTGCCCAAATACATAACCCCTATTTTACCGGAGATATACCGCACCACGCTGATGTCGTGGGTAATAAACAAAAGGGTCAGCTTCATATCCCTTTGCAAATCTACCAGCATATTTAAAATTTGGGCCTGAATGGAAACATCCAGCGAGGAAACCGGCTCGTCGCACACCACAACCTGCGGGTCTATAATCAGCGCCCGGGCAAGCACCAGCCGCTGCCGCTGCCCGCCCGAAAGCTCGTGCGGGTAGCGGAAATAATGCTCGGGCCGCAGGCCAACCTTTTCCAGCATGGCAAACACCAGCTGCCTGCGGCGGGCCGCATTGCCCGCTTTGTGAATGACCAGCGCCTCGTTCAGCATGGCGCCCACGCGCTGCCGGGGGTTCAGCGAGGAAAAGGGGTCTTGAAAAACCAGCTGAATGTCCTTATAAAACGGGCGGCGTTCTTTTTTGGAAAGGGCCGCCAGGTTTTGGCCCCTGTACAGAATTTTGCCTTCGTCCGGCAAAACCGAGCCCACAATCATTTTCCCCGTGGTGGTTTTGCCGCAGCCGCTCTCCCCCACAAGCCCGTAGGTTTCGCCCGCCTGCAGGGTGAACGAAACCCCCTCTACCGCATTTGTATAGCCCTTTGGGGGCAGCAGCCTGCCAAAGGGCCCGTATACCGGAAATGTTTTGCGCAGGTTTTCCACCTGCAAAACAGGGTTTGCCATGCCTGTATCCTTTCCCGCCGCTGCCTGCATGGGCGGCCTATAAAAAGTCTCTGTATTTCCAGCAGCGCACCCGGTGGCCCGCCTGGCCGCTTTCAAACCAGGGCGGCTCCTTTTGGCAGGCCTCATACACATGGGGGCAGCGGGTGCAAAACCGGCAGCCGGCAGGTATCTCGTTCAAAGAGGGCACGGTGCCCTCTATTGCGTGCAGCTTTTGGGTTTTGTCCCTCTGCAATTGCGGAATGGATTGCAGCAGCCCTTTGGTGTAGGGGTGCAGCGGTTTTTCAAACAGCGCGCCGGCGGGGGCTTCTTCCACCACCTGCCCAAGGTACATTACCCGCACGCTGGTACAAATTTCCGAAACCACCCCAAGGTCGTGGGTAATGAACAAAACAGCCATGCCAAGGGTTTTGTTCAAATTTACAATTAAATCCAGAATTTCGGCCTGAATGGTAACGTCCAGCGCCGTGGTGGGCTCGTCTGCAATCAACAGCTTTGGCTCGCAGGCAAGGGCCATGGCACTCATCACCCGCTGCTGCATGCCGCCCGAAAGCTCGTGCGGGTACTGGCCCGCGCAGCGCTGCGGGTTTGGAATGCCGGTGGTGCCAAGCAGCTCCACCGCTTTTTCCATTGCCTGCCTTTTGGAAAAACCCTTGTGGCGGCGCATTACCTCGGCTATTTGGTTGCCCACCGTATACACCGGGTCCAGCGACGACATGGGGTCTTGAAACACAATGGCAATTTCGTTGCCGCGTATTGCCCCCATGGCGGCAAGGGGCAGCGCCAGCAAATTTTGGTTTTGGTACACAACCTCGCCCTCGTAGCTTACGGCGTCGGTCTCCTCCAGCAGCCGCAGCACCGATTGCGCCATTACGCTTTTGCCGCAGCCGCTTTCCCCCACTATGCCAACAATTTCGCCCGGCCGGGCCGAAAAGGAAACGCCGTCTACGGCAACCACCTCGCCGTTGCCGGTAAAAAACTTCACCTTAAGGTCTTGCACGCGCAGCAGCGCATTTTCTTCCATATACGGGGGCTCCTTTCCGGCGGCATTACTTTCTCTTTTTCTTTTTTACGCGGGTGGCGCGCGGGTCGAACAAATCTCGCAGGCCGTTGCCCAGCAAATTCAGGCTGAACACCGCCAAAATAATGGCAAGCCCCGGAAAAACCACCATCCACCAGGCCTTGTAAATAACCAGCTTGCTGGCCTGCAAAATGTTGCCCCAGCTTGGCGCGGGCGCGGGAATGCCCGCCCCCAAAAAACTGAGGGCCGCTTCGGAAAGCAGGGTTTCGGCAAACACAAAGGTTGCCTGCACAATAAGCGGCGAAAGCACATTGGGCACAATATGCCCCCAAATGGTGCGCAAATGGCCCGCCCCCTGCAGGCGCACCGCCTCTATATAGGGCTGCTCGCGTACCACCAGCGCCCCCGAGCGCACCACCCGGGCAATGTTGGGGGTAAAAACAATGGTAAGGGCAATTACCACATTCTGCCCCGACGCCCCCAGCGCCGCCATAAGGGCAATGGCCAGCAAAACGCCGGGAATGGAAACAAACCCGTCGCATATACGCATAAAAATATGGTCCAACACGCGAAAATAGCTTGCATACACCCCAATGGCCAGCCCAAACACCGAGGAGAAAAACGCCACCAGCACGCCAATGCCAATGGAAGAGCGCCCGCCGTACAAAATGCGGGTGAACAAATCCCGCCCGAACTCATCGGTTCCCATCAGGTGCTCGGCACTGGGGGGCATAAGCCGGCTGGCCACCTTCATTTCATAAGGGTCGAAGCCGGTAAGCGCCGGCGCAAACACCACCAGCACCAGCAAAAGCAAAAACACAAACCCGCCAACCAAAAGGCCCTTGTTGGCTTTTATTTTTCGCAGCGTAAGGGTGCGCTGCTCTTTTTTTAACGTTCGGCTAACGGTTTCTATTGCCGCTGCCTTGCCGCTTTGTTCCACGCCGGCCGCCCCTTTCCTGTTATGGTTTGCCGCTCAGGTTCACGCGGGGGTCTATTACGCCGTACAAAAGGTCTACCACCAGGTTAACGCCAATGTACAGCACGGTTACAAACAGCACAACGCCCTGTATTACCGCAAAGTCGCGCCGGGTAATGGCGTTGATGATGAGCTGCCCAAGGCCCGGAATGTTGAAGAGCGATTCCACCACAACCGCCCCGGTAATAAGGGTGCCAAAGGTTTGCCCTATTACGGTAAGCACCGGCAGGGCCGCGTTGCGAAAGGCGTGCTTGATGAGCAGGTTGCCCTTTTTCATGCCTTTGGCCCGTATGGTGCGAATAAAATTTGCCTGCAGCACCTCTGCCATGGCAGAGCGGGTGATGCGGGTAATCAGCGCCGCCTGTACCATACCAAGGGCAACCGAGGGCAGAATGAGGTATTTGATATGCTCCCACAGGCCGGCGCTGAGCGGCTTGTAGCCCGCCACCTGCACCCATTGCAGCTGAACCCCAAACAGCAGCATTAAAAACATGCCCATTAAAAAGCTGGGTACGGCCATGCCCAGCAGCGAAAGGCCGGTAATGCCGCCGTCTACCAGAGTGTCTTTTTTATAGGCGCTTACAATGCCCAGCGGCACCGACAAAACAAGGGCAATGGCCTGGGCCAGCACCGCCAGGGTAAAAGTGGGGCCCATGTGCTCGGCAATAGCCTCTGTAACCGGCTGCTTCATAAAAATAGAATCGCCCAAATTGCCCCGCAGGGCGTTGGCAACCCAGCTGAAATACTGCTGGTACAACGGCCGGTTAAAGCCCATTTGCTCGTTGAGGGCCGCTATTTCCTCCCCGGTGGCATCCAGCCCCAAAATGGTGGCGGCCGGGTCGCCGGGGGTAATGTGAATAATTAAAAAAATGGCGAGGGAAACCACCACCAGCACGGGCACAAGCGAAGCCACCCTTTTTACAATATATGCCAACAAAACCAGCGTCCCCCTTCCGTTTCTATACCATTATAAACAGAAATATTGTGTTTGTCCAAACGGAAAACACAATATTTCTGCTCATTATTCAGTTATACCTGCTTTACCGCTTTTATTCGGCCACCTTTGCGTTCCAAACAACCGGCGCGTCAAAAACGGTGAACCCTTCCACCGCAGAGGTAGTGGCCACCACGGTGTAGTAATGCCCGAGTACCGAGGAGGAGCCGTACTCGTACAAAAATGCCTGCAGCTTTTCCCATTCCTGCTTGGCCTCCTCGGCGCTGGCCGCCCCGCGAATGGCCACCAGGGCCTGTGCAACCTCGGGGCTGTCAAGGCCCGCCCAATCGGCGTTTACCGCCAGAATTTGCGGCGGGGTAATTTGGTAGCCGTTGCTGGTAACAAAAATATCCCACTTGCTGCGGTCGTTTTTGGTTTCCAGGAAGGTGGGGAAGTCGTAGTTTACCACCTCTACGTTCATGCCGATTTGGCGCAGCTGCTCTTGAATAACCAGGGTGGCGGCATACATTTCGGCATAGTCCTGGGTGGTAAGCAGGGTAACGGTTTCCCCGTTGTACCCGGCCTCTTCCAGCAATTCTTTCGCCTTTTCGGGGTTGTTCTGGTTGTAGTATTCGGCGCCCGCATCGGTGGCCCACTGGGTTTGGTTCAGGTTCATGTAGCCGGGGTCAAGGGTGTACAGCTCGGGCTTTGCAAAGCTGGCCAGCATAATTTCATCGTTGTTCAACGCCGCCAGAATGGCCTGCCGGTAGGTGGGGTTGGCCAGCAGCCCCTGGGTGGTGTTGAAAAACGCGGTAAGGGTGCCGCCGGGCTGGGTGTACAGTTCAACGCCGTCGGTGGCTTCAAACTCGTCGTAGCTTTCAATGGGAATGCTGTCGGCCACATCATACTCGCCGGTTTTAATGCCGGCAATACGGGTGGAATGGTCGCTTACCACATAAAAATACAGGTTTTCGGTGGGGGCGTCGCGGCGGCCCGCGTAGCCGCTGGGCTCCCCTTCGGGAGACTGGTACTCTTCGTTGCGCACAAGGTGCACATACTGGTCTTGCTTCCATTCTTCAAACTTATAGGGGCCGGTGCCAATGTATTCGGCAATGCCTTCGGCAGGGGCCGCCTCCACTACTTCTTTGGGCATAATAGCGGGGAACTGGGCGCGCGAGCCCATAATAATCAGCACGTCGGAGGTGGCCTGCTGCACCGTAAGGGTAACCACATATTTGTCGGTTGCCTCAAAATTGGCGCCCGCCAAAAGGGTTTTGGCCCTGGAGGAGGTAACCAGCCAGCGGTTCATGGAGGCCACAACGTCCTCCGAGGTCATCTCTTTGCCATTGTGGAACAAAATGCCCTCACGCAGCTTGAAGGTATAGGTAAGGCCGTCTTCGCTGGTTTCAACGGTTTCGGCAAGCAGGGGAACCGGCTCGTAATTTTCGTCGAGGGTAACCAGCTGCTCAAAAATATTTTTGGCCACCTCCAACGCCACCTGGGAAACCGTTAGGGCAGAGTCCAGCGTGGGGGGCTGGGCGGTAATGGCAATGTTGAGGGTGTCTTTATAGGCTGTTGCCGTTGCCGCAGAGGCGGCGCTGCCGGCGGAAGCGGCGGAGGAAGCCCCCTGCCCGCAGGCGGAAAGCAACAGCACCGCCGCGAGGGAAAGGGCGCCGAGTGCCCGCTTGGTCCATTGTAACTTCATACTCAAACTCCTTTATGCTGTAAAATATGCAGGCACGCCGCGAAAAGGGGCTTTCGCGCAAATTCATACTATGCCTACTAAATTTGTATGTATTAAAGCATACTAAAAAAGTGAACTTCTGTCAATAGAAAACAAACTGTTTGTAACCATTTCGTTGCAACTGCAAAAATACATCGGCATTTCATTTATAGTCAACTAAATTGAAAAGCAGTCCAAATAGCCTGGTCAAGAGAATCAAAGCGATGAAGGATATTGCGTAAAAGCCGCTTGAGCCAAGCCCACTTCATCTCAATAGGATTCAAGTCCGGCGAATAGGGAGGCAAAAACACAACCTCGCAGTTGCGGACTTTTGCCAAGGCAGATA
>JBKEBR010000264.1:0-9240 GCA_047973285.1 Oscillospiraceae bacterium
CGGCATATTTTCCGCAACGCGGTGGTGCCGCTGGTGCAGTATATTCCCACCTCCATTTTGCTTACCCTTATGGGCTCGCTGTATGTAGAGTCCCTTTACTCGGTGCCGGGCATGGGCGGGCTTCTGGTAGACGCCATCAAACGGCAGGACAACCCCCTTGTACAGTCGCTGGTGCTGGTGTACACCCTCATCAGCATTCTGGGCCTGCTGTTGGGCGACATTGCCATGGCTATGGTAGACCCACGGATCAGCCTTTCAGGGAAAGAAGGTGCACGCTGATGGCGGCTAAAAAAATGAAAAAGCTTGTGGAAGACCTGAACGAACCCATTGCCAAGGGCTACAGCGAGCTTACCGATGCACAGCTTTTTTCCTTTGCGGAATACGACCCCGGCAAGGCGGAGGAAACCGCCTACAGCGGGTATTCCTATTGGCGCAGCACCCTGCGCATTTTTTCCAAAAATAAGGTGGCCATGTTTTTTTTGGTGCTTATTGTGGTTACCCTGTTGTTCACCTTTGTGCAGCCCTACCTGCCGGGCCAAAAGGACGCCAACACCATTTACAACAATGTGGAAACCGGCCGCCAAATTGTAAACGAGCGCCCCGGCGCAGAGTTTTGGTTTGGCACCAACGCCATTGGGCAAGATTTATGGAGCCGCACCTGGGCGGGCACCCGCACCAGCCTGCTGATAGGCCTTGCGGTGGCGGGGGTAGAAGCGGCGGTTGGCATTGTGGTGGGGGTGCTGTGGGGCTATGTAAAAAAGCTGGATTTCTTTTTTACCGAGCTATACAACATTTTCGACAACATTCCCCAAACCCTTGTGCTTATCCTTGTTTCGTATATTCTGCGCCCCTCGGTAAGCACCATCATTCTGGCGTTAAGCCTTACGGGGTGGCTGCTTACGGCGCGCTTTATCCGCAACCAGGTTATGATCATCCGCGACCGCGACTATAACCTGGCCTCCCGGTGCCTTGGCACCCCGCTTTGGCGCATTGTGCTGCGCAACCTGCTGCCTTACCTTGTTTCCATTATCACCATGCGCATGGCAATGGCCATTCCCGGCGCCATCAGCAACGAGGTATTTGTAACCTACATCGGTTTGGGGCTGCCGCTCAACATTCCCTCTCTGGGCAACCTCATCACCTCCGGCATCGATAAAATGCTGGAGCCAAACCTGCGCTACCAGCTTATTTTCCCGGCGCTGGTGCTGTCGGTGGTAACCGTTTCGTTTTATGTAATCGGCAATGCCTTTGCCGATGCGTCCGACCCCAAAAACCACACCGTATAAGGAGGCAGGCAAATGGAACAGGACGTAATTCTGTCGGTGGAAAACCTGGACATCGCCTTCAACCTTCGGGGCCAGCGGCTGTGTGCCCTGCGCGGGGTGTCTTTAGAGGTATATAAGGGAGAAAGCCTTGCCATTGTGGGGGAAAGCGGCAGCGGCAAAAGCGTTTTTTGCAAGGCCTGCATGGGCCTTTTGGACGCCAATGGCCACATAGAGCAGGGCGCTATTCTGTACAAGGGCCAAAACCTGGCCGCCTTTGCCACCGAAAAACAGTGGCAGGCGGTGCGCGGCGGCGAAATTGCCATGGTAATGCAAGACCCCATGACCAGCCTGAACCCCCTTAAAACGGTGGGCGACCAAATTAAAGAGGCGGTTATGCTGCACCAGAACAAAAAAGGCGCCGCGGCAAAGCAGGCGGCCATACAATACCTTGAAGACGTTGGCATACCCGACGCAAAGCGCCGCTACCGCCAGTACCCGCACGAATTTTCCGGGGGCATGCGCCAGCGGGTGGTAATTGCCATTGCGGTGGCCTGCCGCCCCCAAATTCTTATTTGCGACGAGCCCACCACCGCGCTGGATGTTACCATTCAGGCCCAAATTCTGGAGCTCATCAAAAAAATGCAGAAAAAATACCAGCTTACCACCATTTATGTTACCCACGACCTTGGGGTGGTGGCCAATGTGGCCGACCGCATTGCCGTTATGTACGCCGGCGATTTTGTGGAAATTGGCCTGTGCGAAGAGGTGTTTTACAACCCGCGGCACCCATACACATGGGCGCTGCTGTCCAGCATGCCGCAGCTCAGCGTAAAAGGGGAGGAGCTGTACACCATTCAGGGCTCGCCCCCCAACCTTTTCCAGCCCATTGTGGGGGATGCCTTCGCCCCCCGCAACCGCTATGCCCTGGAAATAGATTCTGTGGAGAGGCCCCCTTATTTTTCGGTAAGCCCCACCCACAAGGCGCGCACCTGGCTGCTGGATGAGCGCGCCCCTGAGGTACACCCCCCAAAAAGTGTTGAGCGGCTGCAAAAGGAGGAACTGCCATGAGCGAAAACCAAACGCAGCCCCTGCTGCAGGTAAAAAATTTGGAGGTTTGCTTTGGCCGGGGCAAGTCCAAATTCAAAGCGGTGCAGGGGGTAAGTTTCGATGTGTACCCCGGCGAAACCTTTGGCCTTGTGGGCGAAAGCGGCAGCGGTAAAACAACAATAGGGCGTTCTATTATGCGCATACAGCCCCCTTCGGCGGGCGAAATTATTTATAAAAACCAACCGGTTGGCGGCAGGCTGAGCCGCCAGAACGACAAAAACCTTACCCGCGAAATTCAAATGATTTTTCAAGACCCCATGTCCAGCCTGAACGAGCGCGCCAAGGTAGATTATATTGTGGGCGAGGGGCTGTACAACAACAAAGCCCTTTCGGCTCGGCAGCGCGGCGAAAAAATTGTGGAGGCCCTGAAGGAAGTGGGGCTGCGCCCTGAATTTGCCAGCCGCTTTCCCCACGAATTTTCCGGCGGGCAGCGCCAGCGTATCGGCATTGCCCGGGCCATTATTATGGAACCCAGCTTCATTGTGGCCGACGAGCCCATTTCGGCGCTGGATGTTTCCATACGGGCGCAAATTTTAAACCTGTTGAGCCGCCTGCAAAAAGAGCGCGGCCTTACCTACCTGTTCATCAGCCACGACCTTTCGGTGATGCGTTTTATCTGCGACAGGGTGGCCGCCCTGCACAAGGGCAGAATGGTGGAGCTTGCCCCCACCGAAACCCTTTACCGCCGCTCGCTGCACCCCTATACCCGGGCGCTGCTTTCGGCCATTCCCCAACCAGACCCGAAGCGCCGCAAAGACGGCGCCCCGGTGGTGTACAACCCCGCAGAGGCCCACGACTATTCGGCACAGCAGCCCCACTGGTGCGAAATAGAGCCCGGCCATTTTGTGCTGGCAAACGAGGCCGAGCTGGAGCAATACCGCCTGCGCCTGCGGCAGTTGGACGCAGGGGAAAAGGAGAGCGCAGAATGACAATTCCCCCGTTTCTTACCCCCGGTGCCCGGGTGGCGCTGCTTGCCCCCTCGGGCCCGCAGCCGCAGGAGCGGTTTGAAGCCGCCCTTGCCAGCATTCAAAGCCTTGGCCTTACGCCGGTGGTATACCCCACCTGCCATTACCAGCACGGTTTTTTGGCGGGTACCGACGAGCAGCGCGCGCAGGATTTGAACGATGCCTTTGCGGATGACTCCATCAGCGGCATACTGTGCCTGCGCGGGGGTTACGGCGCCCACCGGCTAATGAAGCTGCTGAACTGGGAAAATATTGCCAAACACCCCAAAATGCTGTGCGGCTACAGCGATATTACCGCCCTGCACCTTTACCTGAACCAGTACTGCGGCATGGTTACTTGGCACACCCCCATGCCCGGCACCGAATGGTACCAGGGGCTGGACGGCTATACCCTGCAAAGCCTGAAAACGGCCCTCTTCGGCCCGCTGCCGGGGGTGCTTGCAAACCCGCCGGGCATGGCGTTTGAAACCCTGTTGCCGGGCGTGGCAGAGGGGGTGCTGGTGGGGGGCAATCTTTCGCTGGTGGCCTCTACCGTGGGCACCTTTTACGAGGTGGACACCAAAGGCAAAATACTGTTTTTAGAGGATGTGGACGAGGAGCCCTACACCATCGACCGCATGCTGCTGCAATTAAAGCACGCGGGCAAATTTGCCGATTGCGCGGGCATTGTGTTTGGCCCTTTTACCAACTGCAATACCCCCCGCAAAGAGCGCCCCGGCCTCACCATTTCCGAGGTGCTGCAAGAGCTGGTGCTGCCCGAGGGCAAGCCGGTGCTGGCGGGCTGGCAGTGCGGGCATGTGCTGCCCACCACCAGCGCCCCCCTTGGCCTGCCGGTTCGGCTGGACGCCGGGGCCCAAACCATGGAGGTGCTGGCCCCATGACAAAGCAGGAGGTTTGCAAAGCGCTGCTGCAACTGGCAGAGGCAAACACGGCCGAGGTAAGCGTTTTGTGGCAGGCGGCGGGCGAAGAAGAGCCCTCTTTTGCCTGGCGGGCGGCTGCGCCCATGGTGTCGGCTTCGGTCATTAAGGTGCCCATTTTGCTGGCGGCTTTGCAGCAGGTGCAGCAGGGCAATATTGAACTTTCCACCCCGTTGCAGGTGGAGGAAAAAGAAATTTTAAGCGACAGCCAGGTGTTTGCAAGCGGCCCCCGTGCCGCCACGCTGGAAGAACTGCTCACCTGGATGATCATTTTGTCGGACAATACCTCCACCAATGTGTTGATAGAGTGGCTGGGAATGGCCCGGGTAAACCATTTTTGCGCCGCCCATGGGCTTGCGGGCACCAGCTTGCAGCGCAAAATGCTGGATTTTGCGGCCATAGAGGCGGGCCGCAACAACTACACCACGGCGCAGGATATGCGGGCTGTGTTTTTTGCCCTTTTGGAAAACCGTATTTTGACGCCGCCGCTGTGCGCCCTTGCCCTGCACATTTTACAAAAGCAGAGGGATACCAAGCTGCTGCCCCGGTATATTTGGGAGGATGCGGTGTTTGCCCACAAAAGCGGCGGGCTGGACTACCTTTCCCACGACGCCGGGCTGGTGCAGGCCTTTGGAAAATGGTATTACCTGGGCGTGTTTGTGCAAAAGGCCCCGCGCATTGAAGGGGACGAAGCCTTTGCGGGGCAGGTTTCCCGCCTTGTGTTCAACTATTACGCGGCCCTTGGCCGGTAGCAGGGCGCCGGTTTATACAGTCTTGCCATGCGTGGCTGGCCTTAAAGGGCCGCCCGCCGCAGGCATGTGGGTTTTAGCCGGTTGGGCCATGGCAAAAAACTATAAGCCAAGGGCCGTTGCCGCCGCAAAAGCAATGCATTTGCGGCGCTGCCGGGGCAGGGCGGTTTTTTGCCCGGGCCGGCCTGTGGCGGCCCCTCGCCTGCAGGGCTTTGCATACCGTTTCTTTTCTCTCGAAAATATTGTAAAGGCAGCTGGTGCCGCAAAGGAAGTGCGCCTATGAAAAAAGCAATTGTACAAACCGATATTGCCCCGCTTTACACAGGGCCAAACAGCATGGGGGAATTGGCCGACGAGGCCCTGTATGGCATGGTGGTGGAAATAACCGGCGAAGAGCAGAATGGCCTTGTGCCGGTGCTTACCCACTACAACTATACGGGTTTTGCGCCCAAAAGCAGCCTTTTGGCGGTGGAAAATACCGAAGCCGAGGCTTGGCAGGCCGCCGCGGGGCAGGTGGTAATGGCCCCCTATGCCGACGCCATGGCCGAGCCAAAGGTGCAGGCGGGCAGGCTTGCCGGTTTGCCCAGGGGGGCGGTGGTAAGCCTGCAGGGCCCGGCGCAAGAGGGCTGGGTGCCGGTGCTGCTGGCCGGGGGGCAAAAGGCTTTTATGCGGGCCTCTCACCTTGCCCCGAAGGCGCCCCACTGGCAGCAGGCAGAAGAGAAGGTTTTGCGCAGCGCCCTGGTGCAAACGGCGCTGCTGTACAAAGGGGCCGCCTACCGCTGGGGGGGCAAAAGCCCGCTTGGCATTGATTGCAGCGGCCTTGTTTCCATGGCGTATATGCTGTGCGGCTGCCTTATTTACCGCGACGCCGCCATTAAGCCGGGTTTCCCCATACGGGAAATTCCCAAAGAAGTGGTAAAGGCGGGCGACCTGTTGTTTTTCCCCGGCCATGTTGCCATGGCAATGGGCAGCGGGCGCTATGTGCATTCCACCGGCTTTGCAGGCAGCGATGGGGTGGTGGTGAACAGCCTCATTCCCGGCGAGCCGGACTACCGGCCCGACCTTGTGGAAAAAATTACCCAGGCGGGCAGTATTTTCTAAGTAGGTACCATGTCATGTATGGCTGGCCCAAAAGCCGCCGGGCCTTTGGCTTGCAAAGGCCTTGGGTTGTTTGCAAAAGCACCCATGGCGGCGGCAAGGCGGTTACAATTTTTATCCCATCCCGGCACCCAGTTTGCCAATGCTTTTTGCGCGGCGTGGCCGTGCGCTTTTTAACCTTACAGTAAAACCCGGTGAAACCTTCTTTGGGAAGGCTTCACCGGGTTTTTGCGTGTTTTCCTCAAAAATATTGCTTGCCCAATAATCTGCCGCGCGGCATTTTTTAATAGCCCCAAAGGGGAGGAGAAGAGCGGGTGTGTGCGGTTGCCCGCCTATTTGGGAAAAGTAAGGGCTTGCTTATTAAGGGAATTGCTTATGAATAAGCGTTGCCGGGCGTTGCCCTGGGCGGCTGCCGGGTGGCAAAATACCAATCGGGTTTTGCCAAAAGGCGGGGCGCACACGGCTTTTGCGGCAGCCGGGGTTTGGCCTGCGGGCTGCGCAAAACGGCGACCTGCAAATTTACCTTTTGCTGCCTCTGCCTGTTTTTGCGGGGGCGGTTGCACAAAAACGGCCCAGGCGCCCATGTTTCTGCTTTTCGCCTGGCGCGCCGGGCTTTGCTTTGGGCGGTTTTGCCGGGCGGCAAAATACCGGGCGGTTTTTGCCAAAGGCCCGGGGTACACCCAGGCCTTTGCGGCAGGTGGGGTTTGGCCGCAGGGCCGCCCAAAACAGCGGCCTTGCGGCCAAAACTGCACCGGGCACATGCCCGCCAAAGGCTGGGGCACTCGTTTTGCAGCAAAGGCAGATTGTGCAGTTTTTATATTTTCAAAGCTGCTTTTCGTACAATTTGTTGAACAAGAAAAGTTTTTTTATATAGGAGCAAAGAATTTTCTATCGCCTTTCGAAAAAGAGATGGGTACAATAAACGGGTAGAGGAACCAAAGGGTTCCCCAAGCAGGCTGCCTTGGGCAGCCACTGTTATGTTATAAGGAGGATGTAAAAAAGATGAAAAAGACACTTGCACTTGTTCTGGCAGCAATGTTTGCACTGGCCGTATTTGCAGGCTGCACAAGCAGCAGCTCTTCCGCCAGCACCGCAGGTTCCACCAGCCAGGCCGCCCAAACCGGTGACGTGAATGTGGCGGTATTCTACTACAACTATTCCGATGTTTACATTTCCAGCGTTCGCAACAATATGGACCAAAAGCTTGATGCCCTGGGTGTTAGCTACACCAACTACGACGGCGCCGGCAACCAGGCCCAGCAAACCGACCAAATTAACACCGCCATTACCAACGGCGCCAACCTGCTGGTGGTAAACATTGTGGAAACCTCGTCTCCCGATGCCGCGCAGAACGCAGTAGATGCTGCCAAAGCCGCTGGCATCCCCATTATCTTCTTCAACCGCGAAGTAAGCGACGACGTAGTGAACAGCTACGAAAATTGCGCCTTTGTTGGTACCGACGCCCCCGAAGCCGGCCACATGCAGGGCCAAATGATTGCCGATTACCTGCTGGCCAACTACGACGCGGTAGACCTTAACGGCGACGGCGTTATCAGCTACGTAATGTTCAAAGGCCAGGAAGGCAACGCAGAAGCCGAATACCGCACCCAGTATGCGGTAGAAGATGCCGATGCAAAGCTTACCGAAGCCGGCAAAGCCGCCCTTGAGTTCTACGATGCCAACAACTCTTCGAAATACCTGGTAGACCAGAACGGCACATGGTCGGCCGCTGCTGCCACCAACTACATGGACACCATTCTGGCTGAGTACTCGGAAGCCAATGGCAACATGATTGAAATGGTAATTGCCAACAACGACGACATGGCCCAGGGCGCTATTTCTTCCCTGCAAACCGCCGGCTACAACCTTGGCACCGGCACCGACAGCCTCACCATTCCCGTATTCGGCGTAGACGCGGTAGACTCCGCCAAACAGCTGATTCAGGAAGGCAAAATGACCGGTACCATTATGCAGGATGCCGAAGGTATGGCCGACACCATTGCCACCCTGGTTGGCAACATTAAAGACGGCGCCGCCCTGATGGACAACACCTCCAGCTTCAATGTGGATGAAGGCGTAGCCAAAATTCGCGTTCCTTACGGCGTGTACACCGGCTAATAAAACACGGTAATTTTGAAAAACCGTAAAATTGCCCCAACCCGATGAAAACGGATGAGCGGGGCTGCCAGCAGGGCAGCCCCGCTCCCGCCATACAAAGCCCCATGCGCCAGCCGGTTGTAAAACGGCTGGCGCATGGGTGGTGGTGTGGCGGTTGTTGTTTTCACCACCGGCGGCAGCGGGGCAAAAGGAGGATGTATATGGAGCAACCAGCACTTTTGGAAATGAGAAATATCAGCAAAACATTTCCCGGTGTAAAGGCTTTGGACAACGTGTCTTTAACCGTTCGGCCCGGCACGGTGCACGCCCTGATGGGCGAAAACGGAGCGGGAAAATCCACCTTGATGAAATGCCTGTTTGGCATTTACAGCAAGGACTCCGGCACCATTACGCTGGACGGAAGAATGGTGGACTTTAAAACCTCAAAGGAAGCTTTGGAAAATGGGGTTGCCATGGTACACCAGGAGCTGAACCAAGCCCTTACCCGCAGCGTGCAAGACAACCTCTGGCTGGGGCGCTACCCCAAAACTGCCGGCGTTATGGTAAACGAGCGGCTGATGCGCCAGAAAACCAAAGAAATTTTCGACAAATTGGAAGTAACGGTAGACCCCCGCGCCATTATGTCTACCATGACGGTTTCGCAGCGCCAAATGGTGGAAATTGCCAAGGCGGTTTCCTACAGTTCCAAGGTAATTGTGTTCGACGAACCCACCTCCTCCCTCACCGAAGTAGAGGTGGAGCACCTGTTCCGCATTATTAAAATGCTGCGCGACAAAGGCTGCGGCATTATTTACATCAGCCACAAAATGGAAGAAATTCTTCGCATTTCCGACGAAGTAACCATCATGCGCGACGGCGCGTGGATTGCCACCAAGCCCGCCAAAGAGCTTACCATGGAAGCCATTAGTAAGCTGATGGTCGGCCGCGAGCTTACCAACCGCTTACCCCCCAACGAAAACGAGCCCGGCGAGGTTATTAAGGAGGTAGCGCACATGTCTGGCCGGTACACCCGGCTTAAAGA
>JBKEBR010000265.1:0-24508 GCA_047973285.1 Oscillospiraceae bacterium
AGGGTTCTTACAAACCTTTTTTAAAATTCTTTTTTGTATGGGTTGCACAAGGAAAAACCAAAAAATTCTTTTTGTTTGTTTTGTAGCACCAAGAAAATGGATTTTTTGTGGTACAGGTAACATAGACAAAGCGGGATAGCGGTGGCTATAATTGGTTCAATGCACAAAAACAAAAATAATTAAAACTAAAAAATGTGCATTATTTATAATTCTTGGCAACCCTCAGGCAGGCTGTTTTGCAAATGGCGCAGCGGGCGGGCCACCTGTACAACAGGCGGGCCGCACGTTTTGCACCGGCAAAAGCACGCTGCCCGCGGGCTTGGTGGAAAGGGTGCTGTATGCGCGACGACGCACAAAAAATTATTCAGGCGGCGCTGCTGGCTGCCCAGCCGGATACCGCTGTTGCAAAAGCCCTTCAGGGGCACACCTTTGGCAAGGGAAAAATTGTATTGGTGGCCATAGGCAAGGCGGCCTGGAAAATGGCGAAAACAGCGGGGGAAATTCTGGGCACGGCCATTTCTGGCGGTGTTGTAATTACAAAGTACGGCCACGGCATGGGCCCGCTGCAAAACCTTTTAATTTTAGAGGCGGGGCCCCCTGTTCCCGACGCCAATTCCTTTGCGGCCACCCAAAAGGCCATCGATGCAGTACAGGGCCTGTCTGCCGAGGATACCGTTTTGTTTCTGGTTTCGGGCGGGGGTTCGGCGCTGTTTGAAAAACCGCTGGTACCCGCGCAAACCCTTGAAAACATTACCCAGCAGCTGCTTGCCTCCGGGGCGGATATTGTGGAGATGAATACCCTTCGCAAGCGCCTTTCGGCGGTAAAGGGCGGCCGTTTTGCCCAGTTGTGCCTGCCCGCCCGGGTTTTTTCCATTATTCTTTCCGACATTCTGGGCGACCCGCTGGATATGATTGCCTCCGGGCCCGCCTACCCCGACGGCTCTACCTGCAAGCAGGCGCTGGAAATTGTTCAAAAATACAACCTTCAAATTGACGGCGAAACCAACAGCTTGCTGCACAAGGAAACCCCAAAGCACCTCGAGAATGTGGTTTCCAAAATTACCGGCAGCGTAAGCCAGCTGTGCGGGGCGGCGTACCGCCAATGTGAAGAGCTTGGCTATAAGCCGGTTGTTCTCACCGACAGCCTGTGCTGTACCGCTGCCGACGCAGGCAGCTTTCTGGCCTCTATTGCCCGCTACCACAGCGGCAGCGAAACCTCCCTTGCCTTTTTGGCGGGAGGCGAAACCGTTGTAAAGCTTACCGGCACCGGCAAAGGCGGCCGCAACCAGGAAATTGCCCTTTCGGCGGCGGCGGGCATTGCGGGCCTTGCCAACACGGTTGTTTTTTCCTTTGGCTCCGACGGCACCGACGGGCCAACCGACGCGGCGGGCGGCTATGTGGATGGCGGCAGCCTGCGGCGCCTCGAGGAAAAGGGCCTTAATTTGCACGAGTACCTCAGCAACAACGATTCTTACCATGCCCTTGCCGCCATTGACGGGCTGATTAAAACCGGCCCTACGGGAACCAATGTGAACGATTTATCGGTTTTGTTACTTCGGCGCTGACGCTGTTTGTGCAACAAATTTTGTCTGGTACATCCAAAGCACTTTACCAATAAAAGGAGGAAACGTTTATTCCGGCAGAAGCAAAAATGAGGAAGAAATACCTGTGCTAAAGAGGAGGAAAAAATGAAAATTTTATCAACAGTCAAAAAAATTCCCGGCGGGCTAATGGCAATTCCCCTGATTCTGGGCGTTATAATCAACACCTTTTTCCCGGGCGTGTTACAAATTGGCAGCTTTACCACCGACCTTTGGTATGGCGGGGCCATGCCCATTCTGGCGGTTTTCCTGTTTTGCAACAGCGCGCAAATTAATGTAAAGCAGGCGGCGGCGCCGCTTGCAAAGGGCGTCATCCTCACCGCCACCGAGCTGGTCATCGGCATTGGCATCGGCCTTTTGGTGAATAAAATCTTTGGGCCCGCCGGCTTCTGGGGGCTTACGCCCCTCGCGTTAATCGCGGGTATTTCCAACTCCAACGGCGGCCTTTATGCCGCTTTGGCGGGCGAATTCGGCGATGCCAGCGACGTGGGCGCCGTTTCCATTCTTTCCATCAACGATGGCCCCTTCTTCACCATGGTGGCGCTGGGCGCCTCGGGCATTGCCGATATTCCGGTGCTTATGATTGTGGGCGCCATTCTTCCCATTATTGTGGGCTGTATTCTGGGCAATCTCGACGAAGACCTCCGCAAGTGGCTTGAGCCCGGCACGGTTATTCTCATTCCCTTCTTTGCCTTCCCCCTGGGCGCAAAGCTTACCCTTATGCAGCTTATTCAGGCCGGCCCCTCCGGCATTTTGCTGGGCGTAATGTCTTGCCTGCTGGTGGGTATTCCCGCCTACTTTATTATGAAGCTCATCCGTGCCAAGCGGCCTGAAATTGGCGGCGCCATAGGCACCACGGCGGGCAATGCGGCGGCGGTGCCCGAAAACCTGGGCGCGGCCGGCGTGGTTACCGCGGCGGTGGCGGCCACCGCAACGGCCCAGGTGGCGGCGGCGGTTATTGTAACGGCCATTCTGTGCCCCATTCTGGTATCCGTTTTATCGAAAATTGAAAGCAAGAAACGCGGCGAAAAAAGCATTGATATGAAGAGTGAAGAATTTAAGGAAGCCGCCAACCTTTCTGTATAGCCCGCCGGCGCGGCGGCGTTTGCGGCAAATTTTATCACAGGAGCTTGCCTAACTATGCCTGTTGTTACATTTCCATACGGAAGGGAAACCGTTTCCTATAATCTGCCCGACGGCCGCTTTAAAGGGGAGCTGGTCTCCAGCATGCACCACTACAAGGCCCCAAAGCCCCAGCAGGTATTGGTGCAGGAGGCCCTGGAAAACCCCATTGGCTCCGCCAGGCTTTGCGAGCTTGCAAAAAACAAGCAAAAGGTAGTGGTTATTTCCAGCGACCACACCCGCCCGGTGCCCAGCAAAATTATAATGCCGCTGCTGCTGGCCGAAATAAGAAAGGGCAACCCTTCGGCCCAAATTACCATTCTTATTTCCACCGGCTGCCACCGCGACACCACCCGCCAGGAGCTGCTGGATAAGTTTGGCGAGGAAATTGTAAATTCCGAAACCATTGCCATTCACAACTGCGACACCTCTGCGGTGGTCAACATTGGCAAGCTGCCCTCCGGCGGCGATATGATCATCAGCAAAATGGCGGTAGAGGCCGACCTTTTGGTGGCCGAAGGCTTTATTGAGCCCCACTTTTTTGCAGGGTTTTCCGGCGGGCGCAAAAGCGTGTTGCCGGGGGTTGCCAACCGCGAAACGGTGCTGTACAACCACAACGCCGAGTTTATTGCCCACGGCAAGGCGCGCACCGGCGTGTTGGAGGGGAACCCCATTCACAACGACATGCTGCACGCCGCCAAAACAGCAAAGCTTGCCTTTATTTGCAATGTGGTCATCAACTCTGGCAAAGAGGTTATTTATGCCGTGGCCGGGGACGTGGAAAAGGCCCATGTGCAGGGCTGCCGGTTTTTGGCCAGCAAGTGCCAGGTGGGCAGCATTCCGGCCGACATTGTCATCTCCACAAACGGCGGCTACCCGCTGGACCAAAACATTTACCAGGCGGTAAAGGGCATGACGGCCGCCGAGGCCACCGTAAAGCCGGGCGGGGTTATTGTGATGGTGGCAAAGTCCAACGACGGGCACGGCGGCGAAGAATTTTATAAAACCTTTGCCGAAGAGAAAAACCTGGAAAGAATGATGCAAACCTTTTTGGCCACCCCCAAGGCAAAAACCCGGGTAGACCAGTGGCAATCTCAAATTTTTGCCCGCGTTTTAATGAAGGCCACGGTGGTTTATGTGTCCGACGCGCCGGATGAAATGGTAGAGGCGCTTCACATGGTGCCGGCCCACAGCCTGGAAGAGGCGGTGGAAAAAGCCGAGAATATTTTGCAAAACAAAGAGGCCTCTATTTTGGCAATTCCCGACGGCGTGTCGGTAATGGTTATTTAGAGCTGCAATTGAAAATGGCGGAACCCTTTTGGGGTTCCGCCATTTTTTCAGTAAGAAAAAGCCGGCCGCGGGGGCAAAACCAAAGGCTAGCCCGCGGGGCCGCCCTCAAGGAAATACGATTTTAAAAAGCTTTGCAAACGGGGGCTCTCCGGCTCGTCAAACAGCTTTGCGGGCGGGCCCTCCTCCACAATTCTCCCCTCGTCCATAAACACCACCCGGCTGGCGGCGCTGCGGGCAAAGCGCATGTCGTGGGTAACAATTACCATGGTTACCTTTTGGCGCACCAGGTTTAAAATTACGTTGGTAACCTCGTTGGTAATTTCGGGGTCCAGGGCGCTGGTGGGCTCGTCAAACAGCATAATTTGCGGGTCTATGGCAAGGGCGCGGGCAATGGCCACCCGCTGCTTTTGCCCGCCCGAAAGCTGGTCGGGGTAGCTGTTTGCCTTGGCGGAAAGGCCCACGGTGTCCAGCAGCTGCCGGGCCTTTTGCAGGCTTTCCTCCCGCCCGCGCTGTAAAATTTTAATGGGGGCAATGGTAATGTTTTCAAGGCAGGTAAGGTGGGGAAACAGGTTAAAATGCTGAAAAACCATGCCGGTTTTGGTGCATATACGCCGAATTTCCTTGTCCGGCGGGTATTTTATGGCGCCCCTTTCGTCGGTAAAAACAAGAGTTTCGCCGTCAATTACAATGTTGCCGGCGCTCACCCGTTCTAGGTTGTTCACGCAGCGCAGCAAAGTGCTTTTGCCGCTGCCGGAAGAGCCTATAATGGCAACCGCTTCGCCCTTTTCCACGGTAAGCGAAACATCCTGCAGGGCGGCCAGCCCGCCGGAATAGTACTTGCTCACATGGCGTATGGTTAAAATGGGCATGTACAACGCCCCTTTCGGTTAAATTTTGCGCGGCGGGCTATACGGCGTCCTTGCGCTCGTGGCGGGAAAGGCGTTTTTCCAGCCGCTGGGAAATAAAGGTAAGCAAAAAGGTAAGTGCCAGGTAAATAAGGGCGGCAATAAAATACGAAATGGGGTTTACGTCGCGGTTGTTGGCGTCCTTGGCGGCCTTCAAAAGCTCGGGCACGCCAATTACATAAACCAGGGCGGTGTCTTTAATCAGGGTAATTACCTCGTTGCCAATGGGGGGCAGTACCCGGCGAAAGGCCTGCGGAATTACAACCATGCGCATGGTTTGCCAGGAGGAGAAGCCAAGGCTTTTGGCGGCCTCGCGCTGGCCCCGGTCTATCGACTGAATGCCCCCGCGGTATATCTCGGCAAAATAGGCGGCGTAGTTCAGCACAAAAGTTACAATGGCGGTGGTCTCCCTGTCCAGCTTTAAGCCGGTGAACACCGGCAGGCAGTAAAAAAAGAAGAAAATTTGCAGCATAAGGGGGGTGCCCCGGAACACCCATACATAAATTTTGGAAAGGCTTTTTACCGGCCAAAACCGAGACATGGTGCCAAACGAAATTGGCAGCCCCAAAGGCAGGGCAAAAATAAGGGTGAAAAAGAAAATTTTTAAGGTTTGCACCGTGCCCTGCAAAAGGGCGGGCAAAATGCTTTGTATATAGGCTAAATCCATCTAAAAAAAGCCTCCTTCCAATAAGGCGCCGCGGCGGGCGCCGGCCCTGCAAAAAAGGCAAGATGAACAGCCGCGGGTGCTGTTCATCTTCTGGCAGGGTATAGTAACGGCGCGGGGGCTCTCAGTGCAGCACAATGTCTTTGCCAAACCACACGGTGCTTATTTCGGCGGCCTTGCCGTTTTCAATTAAGGTATTCAGGGCGTCGTTCACGGCTTCGGTCAATTCGGTGTCGCCCTTGCGGAAGCCCACGGCGTACAAATCGTCGCCGAAATCGAAGGAGGCGGTTCCGAATTTGTTGTCAATTTTAGAGTTTTTGTAGTTGCCGTACACCTCGTCAATTACCATGCAGTCAATACGGCCGGTGTTCATGTCCAAAATTACTTCGTCGTAGGTGGGGTATTCCACAATTTTGTCTTTAATGGAATCGTAAATGTCATCGGCCTGCACCGCCTCCAGCGCTGCGGAGGAGCTTTGAATGCCAATGTTGTAATTTGCCAAGTCTTCCTTATTGGCAATGGCAATGCCCTCGTTGGTCATCACAATAATTTTGTTGTTCAGGTAAGCCTGGCTCAGGCTCATAATTTCCTTCCGCTCGGCGGTGGCCGACATGCCGTTCCAAATGCAGTCTATGTTGCCGGTGGCAAGCTCCATTTCTTTCGCGTTCCAGTCAATGGGCTGAAATACCGGGGTAACCCCTAAAATTTCACATACGGCACTGGCAAGGTCTATGTCAAAGCCAACCAGGGTGCCGTCGGTTTCACGAAAGCCCATGGGGGCAAAGGTGTCGTCCAGCCCAATCACCAATTCGCCCTTAGCCTGAATGTCGGCCAGCGTGGTGCCGTACTGGCTTTCGGCTTCGGAGGAAACGGCGGAAGAAGCGGCGGCCGACGCGGCCGGGGCGGAAGAGGCGGCGCCGGAGCAGCCGGCCAAAAGGGAAACTGCCAGCAAAGCGGCAAGGGCAAATGCAAATGTTTTTTTCATACAAAGGTACCTTCCATATTTGTTTTATACCGCCGTTTATGCGGTGTTCAAAGCGCAAGGCATATTATACCCTATTCCGCTGCTATAGTAAAGCGATAAAGCAACTTTCCCTCAATCTTCGTTGTTTTCCACAGAAAAACGCCCGGCGGCCTTGTGGCCTTCCGGGCGTGGCAAGCTGTGTTTTATGCCGCGGCGGCCCCGGCCTGTACGCCAAAGGTGTCGGCAAGGTGGCCGGCAATGGTTTGCATGGTGTCGGCGCTGGTTGGGTCTGCAAAGCCCGCCCCCTCCACCAGTTGTATAAAGGGCTGGTTCTGGTCGGCGTGAATTAAATTCAGGTACATGTCTACCCCGGTTTGCCAGTCGTCCTGCGAGGCCGCCCAAATTTGCAGGGCCACCAGGGCGCTGGTGGTGTAGCTAATGGTGTAAAAGGGCGCGTCAAACAGGTGGGTAATGCGGAACCAGGAGTAGTCGCAGCCGTTTTCATCGGCAAGGCCGTAATCTTGCAGGCCATATTCCTCCAAAAGGGTGGCGTACAGCCGGGCAATCACGTCGGCGTCAAAGGTGTCTAAGGCGTATACCTGCTGCTGAAAGTCCTCCAGCATTACCTGGAAGGTGAGGGGGTTTGTAAAATCCTGCAGGTTTTGGGCGCGGGCGCTGTCGGGGTTGTTGGTAAAGTCGGCAAAATTTTCCTGCATCAAAACCTCCAGCCCCTGCGAGTAAATTTCGGCAATGTCAAGGTTGAACACCACCGAGGTGTCGTACCGCAGCCAGTTGTCGTAATAATGGCCGAATTCATGAATCATGGTGGTGGCCGAAGAAAAGCTGTCGTCCCACGAGCCATAGCAAAAGGGAGCGTCGTAGCTGGGAATTTCGGTGGTAAAGGCAATGCCGGTCTGCTTGTTTTCGGCAGGGGCATAGTCGTACAGGCCGTAGGTTACCATGTGCTGCCAGGCGCTTTCCAGTTCCGGGCTTATTTTTGCCAGCGAATCGGGCATGGTTTTCATGGCGCGGGCCAGCGAAATTTTGTCGGTGCTGAAACTCTGCGCGTTAATTTGCCCCGCAATGGGTACAAAAATGGCCTTGCAGTTTTCCGCAATGGTTTTTGCATCCTCGGGGGTATAGTCGCGGCTGTAGGAAAGGTAGTACATTTCGGCGGTAGAGGCAAACCCAAGCTCGTAAGAGGTTTGCTTGTCCAGCTCAATCATTTGGCGGTAAAAATTGGTAAAGGTTTCGGCGTTGGTTTTGTAGTAAAGGGTTAAAAGCTTGATGTAGGTGTCGTATCCGTCGGTATAATACAGGTTTTCAATGTCTGCCATGGTGTACTCTTGCCCTTCATAGGTAAGGGTAAGGGCAGAAAGGGTGTTGTTGTAGTCTATGTTTATCTGGCTGCGCTCTTTTTTGAACGCCTCCACCGAATCTGAATTTAAAAGCAGGTCGTTTTGAATCGACTTGAAAACATAGTCGCCCACTTCCTTGCGGTATTCTTCGGCAAAGGGGCCCTCCACAATGGCCATGTTGTACTTGTTCAGCGCGTTGGAAAGTTCTACCCCGCCCTCTTTGCAGTAGCGGTATTCCTCTTCATAAAAGGTGTCGGTGCTGTCGTGGTAGTTTTTCAGCTCGGCAAGGCTGCTCATGCTGGAAAAATTTTCCAGCATGGCGCTGGCTTCCTCGTCGTATTTCAGCACGTCCCCAATGGAGCCGGCCTGTTCCACAAGGGTGGTCAGCTCGGCCAGGCGGGTTTTAATGCCCTCCACATCGGGGCGGCTGTATTCCATTTCGCTGTAGGGAATGGTGCACCTGTCGCCCAGGGCGGAATTGCTCTGCCAGGGCAGCTCAAAGGGCAGCTCAAAGGGCAGCGCGCAGCCCGAAAACAGCAGCGCAACGGCCATAACCATGGCAATAAGGCGTGGCAGGTGTTTTTGTTTCATAGGTTCCTCCAGTAATTGAATGTGCCCCTGCGCCCCTGTGGGCCGCGGGGAAGGCGTTCAGGGCCAAAGGGCCTGTTGCAGGCGAATAAAATCCTGCAGGGTAAGCTGTTCGGGGCGGGCAAGGGGGGGAATACCGGCGGTGGCAAGGGCGCTGGCCAAAGTTTGCTTTGGCATGCCAAGCCCGGCGCTGGCGGCGTTGGCCAGGGTTTTGCGGCGCTGGCCAAAGGCGGCCCGCACCAGGGCAAACAACTGTTTTTCACGCCCGGGGCTGTGGGCAAGGGGCGGCGCTGCAAGTGGGGTAAGGTTTACCACGGCGCTGGTAACCTTTGGCGGCGGGTAAAAGCTGCCGGGTTTTACGCTGAAAGCGAGCGAGGGGCGGGTATAGTAGTGCACCGCATAGCTTATGGCGCCGGCCTGCCGGGTGCCCGGCTGCGCGGCCAGGCGCTCGGCGGCTTCTTTTTGTACCATTACGGTAATGCCCGTAAAGGGAATGCGGCTTTCCAGCAGCAGCATAACAATGGGGCTGGTAATGTAGTAGGGCAGGTTGGCGCATACCTGCACCGGGCCGTCGAAATATTCCCGCACAAGGGCGTGCAAATCGCATTTCAGCACGTCCTGGTTCAGCACGGTTACGTTGCCAAAGCCCGCAAGGGTTTCGTTTAGCACCGGCAGCAGGCGGGGGTCTACCTCTAAGGAAACCACCTTTTTGGCCCGCTGCGCCAGCTGCGCCGTAAGGGTGCCAAAGCCGGGGCCTATTTCCAGCACGTTGCTTTCGGGGGTAAGGCCGGCCGCGTCGCACAGTTTGGGGCAAATGCCGGGGTTTACAATAAAATTCTGCCCGTAGCCCTTGGCCAGCGAAAACCCATATTTTTCGCACAGGGCGTGAATGACGGAAAGGTCTGTCAGGTTTTGCAAGCGGCGGCCCCTCTCTGTATGCTTGTGCCGTTGGCGGCTGGTAAAATAAGCGCTATTCAGTATACCACATTTTTCAAGGGCTGTCATCGGGAAAGGTTGAATTTAAAACGGTTCAGCGCTTTGTTTTGCCGTATATGTTCCCCTGTAAAAAGCGGCGGTTTGTTTGCTTTTCGCAGGGTGGCTTTTTACATAAAGCACTTTAAAAAACGGCGGGTGCAGGGAAAAATACTGCTTTGGGCAGGGCGGCCGTTTTAAAAGTTTTCCGGCAAAAGGCTGCGCATGGCGGCAGCGGCCCCGCAGCGGGCAAAGCCCGGCGCCCCAGGCGGGTATTTTTTACCTGTATTTTACCCACATTTTTTTGCTCCCCCCTGCCTTCGCTGCTATGGTATAATAACTGTAATAGGCGGGCCAAAAAAAGGAGGGGCAGTTTGAACTGGAACGACGGTGTTCAATACGTTAAAGGCGTGGGCCCCGGGCGCGCGGCAAAGCTGGAAAAGCTGGATGTTTTTACGGCGGGCCAGCTTCTCAGCCTTTACCCCCGCGGCTATATCGATTATTCAAACCCCAGCCCGGTGGCCTCGGCCCCCTACGATTTGCCCTGTGCCGTGCGGGCCGAGGTGCTTTCCAAGGCGCCGCCGGTGCGCATTTCCGGCGGGCGCAGCATGTTCAAGGTAATATGCGCCAACGATACCGCCACCCTTTCCCTTGTGTTTTTCAACAACCCCTACGGGGTGAAAAAGCTGGAAATAGGAAAGGAATATCTGTTTTACGGCAAGGTGGGCGGTGGGTTTGCCGGCCGCGAAATGATTGCCCCCACCTTTATTGCCGCGGGCGGCACCGCCCCCTTAACGCCGGTGTACCCCCTTACCGAGGGGCTCAGCAATTATGCCGTGGCCAGCGGGGTACAAAATGCCCTGCAAGCGGTGGAAAATGTTCCCGAGCCCCTGCCGGAATTTCTTTTGCAAAAATACCGCATGCCTTTAAAGCGGCAGGCGCTACGGCAGATACACACCCCGGCCTCCATGGCCGAGGCGGAGGACGCCCGCCGCCGCTTTATTTTTGAAGAGCTGTTTGTATTGCAGCTGGGCATGCTGCTGCTGCGCGGGCGGGAGGTGGCCGAAACCGGCGCCCCCATGCAGCCCAAAAGCCTTGCCCCCTTTGCGGGCAGCCTTCCCTTTACCCTTACCGGGGCCCAGCAGCGGGCCATTGCCGAAATTACGGGGGACATGGCGGGCAAAAGCCCCATGAATCGCCTGCTGCAAGGGGATGTGGGCAGCGGCAAAACCCTGGTGGCGGCCGCCGCCATTTACCTGGCCGCGCAAAACGGCTACCAAAGCGTGCTGATGGCCCCCACTGAAATTCTGGCCCGCCAGCATGCCGACACGCTGGAAAAAACGCTGGCCCCTCTGGGCCTTACGGTGGCGCTGCTCACCGGCGGGGTAAAGGGCAAAGCCCGCACCGCCCTGCTGGGGGCCATTGCAAAGGGGCAGGTAAACCTTGTGGTGGGCACCCACGCGGTGCTTGGCGAGCCGGTGGAATACCAGCGGCTGGGGCTTGCGGTTACCGACGAGCAGCACCGTTTTGGGGTGCGCCAGCGGGGGCTGCTGGCAGCCAAGGCCCGGCGGCCCCACCTGCTGGTTATGAGCGCCACCCCCATTCCCCGCACCCTTGCCCTTATGCTGTTCGGCGACCTGGACGTTTCGGTGCTGGACGAGCTGCCCCCCGGCCGCCAGCCGGTAAAAACCCATGCCATTACCGGCAAAAAGCGGGCCGATATGTTCGGCTTTCTGCAAAAGCAAATTGAAGCGGGGCGGCAGGCCTATATCGTTTGCCCATTAATTGAAGAGGGCGAAAGCGATTTGCAGGCGGCCTCGGCCTATGCCGAGGAGGTGGCCCGCCCCCTTTTGCCGGGGGCCCGCATTGGGCTGATGCACGGGCGGCTGAAAGCCGCCGAAAAGGCCGAGGTAATGCGGCAGTTTAAGCAGCACGAATTGGACGTGCTGGTTTCCACCACCGTTATAGAGGTAGGGGTGGATGTGCCCAACGCCACCGTAATGGTTATTGAAGACGCCGAGCGCTACGGCCTTTCGGCGCTGCACCAGCTGCGGGGGCGGGTGGGCCGCGGGGCGGCTGAAAGTTACTGCATTTTGGTAAGCGACCACGCAGGCCAGGCGGCCCGCGAGCGGCTGAAATTTTTGTGCCAAACCGCCGATGGCTTTGAGGTGGCCCGGTACGACCTTGAGCACCGCGGCCCGGGCGATTTTTTCGGCAGCCGCCAGCACGGCCTGCCCACCCTGCGCATTGCCGACCTTGCCGCCGACACCCAGGTGCTGAAGGCCGCTCAAGAGGAGGCCCTGGCGCTTTTGAAGCAGGACGCAAAGCTTGCCCTGCCGGAGCATGCGGCCCTGGCCGGGGCGGTGGAGCAAATGTTCAGCCGCAGCACGGTGATGAATTAGGGCGCCTGCTCAAACCCTGCTTTGCCACGGCTTTGTGCTTGCGTGGGTTTGGCCAAACGTTAAAGGAAGAGGTTTTCTTGTTGCTTTCGGCGCTTTGCAAAGCGGCTGTTTTGTGCCGCTTGTTTGTACAAGCGGGTTCGAAGGCCTCCTTCGGCGCCGCTGCCGGGGGTTGGGTGCGGTGCGGGCGCTGTGGTTTAAAAATTTGCGGGCCAAAGCGGGCGGGGCGCTGCCCTTCCCGAAAAATGAACAACAGGAGGAGAACAAATGGCTAAAATTTTAAAAAAGGCAGCCCTTGTTCTTGTAATTTTGGTGTTGGTGCCGGCCATGGCTGTGGGCGGTTATGTTGCCTATGTTGCCCTGCAATACAGCCGCATTGAAGACAATACGGCCCTTGCCGTAGCTGGGCAGCAAATGGCCCTTTTGCAGGCAGAGAAAGAGTATACGGCGGTTACCTACAACATTGGTTTTGGCGCCTACAACCACGGCTTTTCTTTTTTTATGGATTCGGGTACTATGGAAGACGGCACCCCTGTTTCAGGCCTGTACGCCAAGGCCCGAAGTTTGCAGGCGGTGGAGGAAAATACCGGGGGCGCTATTGAAACCCTGAAAACATTGTCGCCGGATTTCTGCCTTTTGCAGGAGGTGGACGTAAAGGCCGATAGAAGCTGGAAGGTAGACCAAACGGCCGCGGTTGCCGCGGCGCTGCCCGGTTATTCCACCACCTATACCTCCAATTTCCACACGGCGTACCTTGCCTACCCCCCGAACGACCCCATCGGCAAAACCGAGGCCGGGCTGTACACCCTTTCCCGCTATTTTATCGAAAGCGCGGTGCGCCGCAGCTACCCGGTAGACAACGGCTTCCCCACCAAATTTTTTGATTTAGACCGCTGCTTTTCCCTTTTCCGCCTGCCGGTAGAGGGCGGCGGCGAGCTGGTGCTGGTCAACAGCCACATGTCTGCCTACGACGAGGGGGGCGCCATTCGCGCGGCCCAAATGAAAATGCTGGCCGGGGTACTAGAAGAGGAGCAGCAAAAGGGCAACTGGGTAATTGTAGGGGGAGATTTTAACCACGCCCTTGGCGGCACCGAAACCGCCTTTGCCTCCCAGCAGGAGGTCCCCAATTGGGTGTTCCCCTTCCGCGGGGAAGACCTCCCCGCAGGGTTTAGGGTGGTGCAGGCAGGCAACCAAACCCAGGTGGCAACCTGCCGCAGCACCGATTTGCCCTATGTGAAGGGCGTGAATTATTCCACCGTGGTGGACGGCTTTGTTGTTTCGGCCAATGTAGAGGCGGCGGCCCACAACGTGGATACCGACTTTCTGTACAGCGACCATAACCCGGTGCGGCTTGCCTTTACCCTGAAAGCCTCGTAACCGGGGGGGGAATACAAAAAGGAAAGCGCCGTTTCAGGTGTTTTGAAAATGCGTGCCTGCGGGCCGCCTTTGCCGGCAGAAAGGCTTTCAGGCGCCCGCGGCGGTTTTGAAAAGGGCCGGGCTTGCCGTGCGCACCGGGCCGCCCCGCCCGCCCGCAGAAATTTTTTCAGCATTCCTCAGCAATGTAAAACATAGCAAAGTGAGCCCGGCGCACCGCCGCAAAAGGTTGCTGCCGGCCTGTACAAAGGCAGTTGGCGGGCTGAAAAACTGCGGCCCGCCGGGGCAGGGCTTTTCCCGGCAAAGGGGAATAAACCGCCCCAAAAGCAAGCCGGGCGCCGGCGCACAGCTTTTACTAGTACACCGATAAAACGCAAGGAGCCATACCATGAAATACGACATTGTCATTGTAACCTATAACAGCGCCCGGTGGCTGCCGGGCTGTGTGGCCGCCCTTGCAAAGGCCAATTACCCCCTTGAGGAGCTCAACCTTATTTTTGCCGACAACGCCTCGCAGGATAACACCCTTGCCGTGTTGCAAACCCTGCAAGGGCAGTACCCCGCGTTTGGGGGCTTTCAGGTTTTGCCGCAGGGCAAAAACGGGGGCTTTTCGGCGGGCTGCAACGCGGGGGCCAGGGCGGGCGAGGCGCCCTTGCTGTTTTTCCTCAACGCCGACACCGAGGTGGAGCAGCAGGTTTTCATCGAGCTTGACAAGGGCGTTGCCGCCCACCCCGAGGCAGGGGGCTTTGAATGCCGCCAGCTGCCCTTTGAAACCGGCCACCATATAAACCCGGTAACCCTGGAAACCACCTGGGCCAGCGGGGCCGCGCTGGTGGTGCGCCGCACCGCTTTTCATGCGGTTGGCGGTTTTGACGAGCATTTGTTTCTATATTGCGAGGATGTGGATTTAAGCTGGCGGCTGCGGGCCGCCGGGTATACCCTTTTATATATGCCCCACGCCGAAGTAACCCATTTTTCCTATGAAAAAGAGGGGCAGGGGGCCGCCGCAAAGCTGGGCGAATACGCCGGCGGGTTTTATGGGAACCTGTTGTTAAGGTATAAATTTGGCCGTTTTAAAGACATTGCGGCGGGGCATGCCATGTACCTTGGCGCGTTGCGCAGGCCCCGGCATTTTAACGGCGTGCGCCGTGTGCTGGCCAAAAATTACCTGCGCCACTTTATAAAGCTGTGGCCTTTTTTGTTCTGGCGGGTTTTCCACAGGCGGCAATTTTTGGCGGGAACCGCCAATTTCAAGGGCGGCTTTTCGCCAGACAGGGGCCTGTACCATGTAAGCAGGCCGCAGCGCACACCGCTGGTGTCGGTGGTGGTGCGCACCTGCGGCCGCCCGGCAACGCTGCGGGAAACCTTAACAAGCCTTGCCCACCAAACCTACCGCAATTTTGAAGTCATTGTGGTGGAAGACGGCCCGCCCGCCAGCCGGCAAATGCTGGAGGAGGAGTTTGCCGGCCTGCCCTTGCACTATTACGCCACCGGCCAAAAAGCAGGGCGCGCCCGGGTGGGCAACCTTGGGCTGGAAAAGGCAAAGGGCGAATACTGTAATTTTTTGGATGACGACGATTATTTTTACCCCGACCATATTGAACTGCTTGTGGCCGAGGCCGTGGCGCACCCCGAAGCGGGCCTTGTAACGGCGGCCTCCATGGCAATGGAGGCCGAGGTGGTTCAAAAGGTTCCCTATGTTTTAAAAACAAAGGCCATTTACCCCATGCGGTACGACCGTATGGATAATTTTCTGCTTTGCCAAAGCTGCCTTATGCCCATTCAATCCATTCTTTTTAAGCGCAGCCTTTTTTTGCAGTATGGCGGCCTGAACGAGGCGCTGGAGGGGGACGAAGACTGGTCTATGTGGCTCAAGTACTTTTCAGTAAGCCCCCGCATTCACAACGGGCGGGTGGATATTCCCCGGGCAACCTCCCTTTTTGTGGTGCCTGCAAGCCGCGAAGCGGCCCGGGCCCGCCTTGCGGCCTACAAAAAATATGAAGACGCCATGCTGGACGACCCCGGCATTCAATTTACCGTTACCCCCCGGCAAATGCGCCAATATTACGAAGGCTTTATGGGGGATTTGCGGCATTTGCGGCAGCTGGGCAAGCTGGATGCTTTTTTAGACGGGGCACTGGAAGATGAAGACAAAACATAAGGCGGAAGGGGCTTTGCCCGCCGCGGTGTTCAACCGCCGCATCTATGCCCTGGTGGCGCAAATTCCCGCCGGGCGTGTGGCCAGCTATGGGCAGCTTGCTATTTTGGCGGGTAAGCCCCGGGCCGCGCGGCAGGCGGGGCGGGCGCTTCACTACGCGCCGCCGCAGCTCAGCTGCCACCGGGTGGTAAACAGCACCGGCGGCACCGCCCCCGGCTGGGCAGAGCAACAGCAGCTGCTGCAGCAGGAAGGGGTTGTTTTTACCCCGGGCGGCAAGGTGAATATGAAGCTGTGCCGCTGGCGGCCCGAAAAAACGGAAGCAGAGCAGGCAGGGCGGGCACACAGCGGGCCACCGCTCACCGAATAGCGAAATGCCTACCTTTGGCAGGTGGTTTGCTTTTGCGCCTGCCGCACTGCCTCCGGCGGCTTTGCGCTTTTTTCGCAAGCGAACCTTCACACTCCGCGCGGGGGCGGGGATATTGTTTTGCCTTCGACTTGAGTAAAAAAGGTTTTCTCCTTTAGAATAAGCCTGCAATAAGTGGATGTTTGTTAAAAGCAGGGCAGGGCAGCCGCACAAAAACGCCTGCTGTGTGTTCTGTAAAAAAAACGCCTTGGATGGCCACGGGGGCCGCATCCAAGGCGTTTTTTTGTATTTTCCGGCGGGGCAAATCAGCGAATTCTTTTGCGCACCTCAAACACCGTGCCCGCAGGCAGGGCCACGGCCACCGGCGCTGTGGCCGAAGAAGAGGCATCGCCGGTGGCATCCCCCCCGGCGGCAGGGGTTTCGGCGGTGCTTTGGGGCAGGGTGGCCATAATGCCGTCGGCGGTGGCCACGGCGGCGGCGTAAATGCCCTCGGTGCTGGTAACCAATTCAAACTCACTGGGAATAACCACAAACCCATACTCAAACAAAACCGAGGGGCATACGGTGGTGCGGGTAACATAGTAGTACCCCCAGCCCGCGTCGGCCACGGCCCGGCCGGTGGCAGGGGCAACCGCGTCAATCAGGTTTTGGGCAAAAGCTATGGAGGGGGGCGGGTTGTAGGGGTGGTAATAAAAGGCCTTCATACCCACCACGTCGTTCAAATCGCGGGTAAGCTCTACCGAGTCGTGGTGAACCGAGAGGAAAAAGTCCGGCTTAAATTCCGTTTGGGCCAGCAGCCTGTCGTCCAGCGAAACAAAGGTATCGTCGGTGCGGGTCATCAGCACCTCGGCCCCCAGCTGCCGCAGGCGGTAGGCAATGGCGTTTGCCAGGGTAAGGTTAATGTCTTTTTCGTTGGGGCCAAGCTCGTTCATCAGGCCGGGGGCGCCAATGTCGGTGCCGCCGTGGCCGGGGTCCAGCATCACCCGCACGCCGGTAAGGGGCTTTGCAGAATCGGCGCTCAGGGTGGGGGTGCGTTTTAAAAACAGCCTGGTGCCGCTGTCGGTATATTCAAGGCTGTAGCCCCAAATGCCCTTGGTTTGCAGGGTAAGTACCACTCCGTTTTCAACGGTTTCCACCTTGGCCGTTTCCACATATTCACTGCTGAAGCCCTCGGGCAGGGCAAAGGCGGTGTTGTACATGGTAAGGGTAAGAATACCGGTGTCGTTGCCGTAAGAAACATAGGCCGCCGGTGTGCCGGTGCCTTCAAAATTCAGCCATTCCCCATATTCGGCGCTTTCGGAGGCAAGCCCAGTAAAGCTGCCGGTGTCGGCGCCGCTCACCCATTCGCAGTTGCGGGCCAGCACATAATCGCCGCTGGTAAGCTGGTAAGCCCAGGTTTTCACGGTGCGCCCGTAAGAAGAATCGTACCGGGTGGTTTGCACGCTTTGCTTCACAACGGCGGTGGCGCCCTTGTGGAAGGTTTCGTTCATGGCGCCGTCGTCGGCATAGTTGCTCAGGGCGCTGGCAATTACCGTGTTAATGCGCACCACCTGGCCGGGCTGTGCCTCCTGGGTGGCGTCGCTGGGCATGGGGGTGGTGGTGCCGCCGCCGGTGGCCTCGGGCTTGGTAACCGTAAGGGTGTAGGTGGCTTCATTTTGGGTAAAGGTAAAGGTGTTGGTGCCGGTGGCCAGTTCTACCGCAACGCCAAAGGCGCCGCCGGCCGTGCGGCGGGCTACCTCGGCACCGTTCATGTACAGCGGCACATCGGGGTTGCTGGTGCCCATTATAAACAGGCCGGTGGTGTATATTTTGGCGTTCTGCACCGGGTAGTTAATGCTTAGGGTTTGGGGAATATCGTAGCCGGTGGGCAATACGCCCGCATCGGTTGCAAGGGTGCTTTTCAGCAGCCCCAGCTCGGCGGTTTGCCGTGCAGCCTCGGGGTAGCCCCCCAGCAGCGCCCCGGCGTAGGTGGGGGAAGCCGCCGAAGAAAACAGCACCAGTTCGGCATTTGTTTCGGGGGCCACCGCTATGGTTTGGGCTCCTTCCACCTGCCAGGCGGCAAGGGCGCTTTGCAGCCCGCTGCCGGCGCTGAAGGAGGGCAGCAGGTAGGCAATGCTGCCCTCGGCATAAAGGGAGGCGGCGGTTTCAGGGGTAAGCAGGGCACCCCCGCTGCCCGAAAAACCAAGCCCCAAAACAGCCTGATAGCCCTTGCCGCGCCAGGCGGAGGATACCTGGCTTACCACCCCGGCAAAAGAAGTGTTCCAGGCGGCGGTGTCCTGCACAGGGTTTTCGGCAGAGGTGTTCAGGTTTTCGAAGACAACCCCGGCAATGGGGTATTTGTGGGGCAGCGCTGTAAGGCTTTTTACCAGCAGCTTGTTGTACTCCTCGTCGGTGGGGCCAAAAACGGAGGAACCCCGGCTGGCGGCAAGCTTTGCCACCTTCTGGTTCATTTCACTGGTGTATGCCCCACCCGCATAAAAATCGGCCGAAACCCAAATTTGAAGTTCGCTGCCCTCGGCGGCCTCGCACAAAAGCGCAAGGGGGTCTATTTTGTTAAAAAAGCTGTCTTGGGCCAAAATTTCCTCGGCAGGGGGGAAAATGCTGTCGCGCCAGTACACCGTAAGGCCTTTTTTGCCCTGGTACACAAGGGTGTTTATGCCGTTTTCCTTGGCAAAGGCCACCGCCTCGGCGTAATAGGCCCGCAGGCCTTCCTCGGTGGCGTCGTCGCCGGTAGGCGCAAGGGTAAGGGCCTGTACTTCACCGCTTGCCATATAAGGGGTTGCGCCTTTCCCAAAAGAAGAGAACAGGTCGGCCCCGCCTAAAATGAAAAAGGCGAGGAAGCCCCCCAGCAAAAAGAGAATTACCAGCAAAGCAACAATGACAATTTTTAGGGAATTCCCCTTTTTTTTCTTTTTGTAAATCATAAAACCCTCCAATCGCCGCGGCTTGCCTGTCGGTTTTTCACAGGGGGCGCCGGCTGAGACTATACACTGCACAGTATACCATATTGCGTAAAAATTTATCAGCGGGTGTTTCCCTTTTTTAAAAAGCCCTGCCCTTTTATATTGTGCTGCTGCGGCAAAAATGCCGGGGCACCACCACAATGGGCGGTTTGTTTTAATAACGCGCCAGCCCGCCGGTTCATTGCATAATATTAAAAGACATGAAAAATTCAAAACCTGCCCGGGTGTGGTACGCTGCTTTTTTAAACATTGCCCTGCCCTTTTGCTGCGAACACAAAGGGGAAACAGCCGCGTGCACGCCCGCGGCTGTTTCGGTTTTATTCCGGCTTCAAATGCAAAAATTCGGTGAACAAATGGGCCTTGGCGGCCTCTACGCTGGCCTCGTAATACACGCCGTCCTCACGGAATTCCTCAGTCAAAACCGAGCCGTAGCTGCGCAGGGTATCGGCCAGGGCCAATCGGCTGTAGGGCAGCAGAACTTTAATTTTGCGCACCCGGTCGGCCAATATTTTGCAAATTTCCTGCAAAAGGCCGTCCAGTCCCTGCCCTGTGTGGGCGCTTACGGCCAAGGCGGCGGGGTCGGGCGGCGCAAAGCCGGGGGCCAAATCACACTTGTTGTACACCACCAGCTGGGGGGTTGTGCCGGCGCCCAGCTGGGCCAGTACCTCGTCGGTTACCCGCAGTTGGTCGGGGGCCTCGGGGTCGGCGGCGTCGCACACCTTTATCAATAAATCGGCATATTTGGCCTCTTCCAGGGTGCTTTTAAAGGCCTCCACCAAATTGTGGGGCAGGCGGGAAACAAAGCCTACGGTATCTATTAAAACCGCGCTTTGCCCGTCGGGCAAATCCATGCGGCGGGCGGTGGGGTCCAGGGTGGCAAACAGCATGTCGGCTGCGCCAATGCTGCTGCCGGTAAGGGCGTTTACCAGGCTGCTTTTGCCCACATTGGTGTAGCCCACCAGCGCCACCACCGGCACCCCGCTTTTGCCGCGGGCCCGGCGGGTTTCCTCCCGGCGGGTTTGCATGTCGGCCAGGCGCTTTTTCAGCATGGCAATGCGGCTGCGAATGTAGCGGCGGTCGTATTCCAGCTTGGTTTCGCCTCCGCCGCGCCGGGCGCCCCCGCCGCCCCCGCCGCCGCCCCCCTGGCGGGAAAGGCTGCCCCCAAGGCCCGAAAGCCGAGGCAGGCGGTATTCCAGGGTGGCCAGCTCGGTTTGGGTTTTGCCCTCGCTGGTTACCGCACGGTTTTTAAAAATTTCTAAAATAAGCAGGGTTCGGTCTATCACCGGTATTTTTAAGCGTTCCTCCAAATTGCGAATTTGGCTGCCGGTAAGCTCGCCGTCAAATATGGCAATTTCCGCCTCTAAGTTTTCGGCAAGCCCGGCGGCTTCGCTTACGCGGCCCTCCCCCAAAACGGTGGCGCTGTCGGGCGCCTGGCGTTTTTGCAGTATTTCGCCCACCGGCAGCATGTTGATTGCGTCGGCCAGCGCGGCCAGCTCCTGCATGCTGCGCTCGGCGTCGTATTTGCCAAGGTCCAGCCCCAGCAGCAAAACCTTCTGCGGGCCTTCTTTTTCTTCTGTCGAATATTCCGGCTCTTCCGCTAAAAGTGGGGTTTCCGGCAATTGTTCTTCCAATAATTCTTCGGGTTGTTGGTTCAAAGCAAGTCCTTTCCTGCGGGGGCCGCCTTGCGCCGCCGCAAACAGAGAGAGAGTTGGTTGGTAAAGCAATGCCGGGCCGGTGCATGGCAAAACAAGGGCTGTGTTTGCCGGTGCAAAGCAGCACTGTTACCTGTTTATTAAGGCAATGTGGCGCATGGGGGCCACCTCCTCTGTGTATTGCCCGCTTTCAAAATACAGTTTGAAGGCAGGCAGTGTAGTGGCTTATATTATACATGGTTTTTAAAAAAAGCACCATCAAGGGCAAGGGCAAAGGCGGGCAAACCGCCGCCCCAAAACGGGCGCGGTATGCTATACTGGGTTTAAACAAAGAGCTGTTGCCGCGCGGCTATTTTTGCTGGGGCGCTTTATAAAAGTTTCGCCTGCGCGCAAAGGGCGGCTTTAAGCGGTTTTTTGGGCGCTTACCCCGGCCTTTGCCGGTGGGCGGGTTTTGTGTGGCGGGCCGGTGCGGGAACTTTTTGAACCCAAAGCTGGAATTGTTTTGGAGGCGCTGGTGGCCCGCCCGCCGCACAAATAAAACGGGAGGAAGGGGGAACCCCCATGAACCGGAAGGACAATGCCCTGCGCCCGGTAAAGCGCGGCCGCCTTCGGCTTTTTTTGGGGCGCTGTGCCTACACGGCGGCACGGTACGGGCTGTGGTGCAGCGGCCGCTATCGCTTTGCAAAGGGGCGCCGGCCGCAGCCCCTTGCCCACTGCTGGTTTGCCCATAAAACCCCGCTGCTGCGGGCTTTAAAAGATGTGGACATGCAATACCAGTACAATAAAATTGAAAACCTGCGGCTGGCGGTGCAGTGCATCAACGGCCTTGTGCTGCAGCCGGGCGAAACCTTCAGCTACTGGCGGTGTATCGGCCGCCCCACCTACAAAAAGGGATACAAAGACGGCATGGTGCTGTACTGCGGCAGCTTTGGGCCGGGTGTGGGCGGGGGGCTTTGCCAGCTTTCCAACCTTATTTTTTGGATGACGCTGCACACCCCCCTTACGGTGGTAGAGCGCTACCGCCATTCGTTTGATGTGTTCCCCGACGCGGGGCGCACCCAGCCCTTTGGCAGCGGGGCAACCTGCGTGTACCCCTACCGCGACCTGATGGTTCGCAACGATACCGGCGGGCCTTTTCAGCTGTGCCTTCGGGTAGGCGGGCAATACCTTGAGGGGGAATGGCGCAGCGGGCAGCCGCCCTGGTGCCGGTACCGCGTGGTGGAAAAAGAGCACAATATGCAGCGGGAGTATTGGGGCGGCTTTAGCCGCCACAACAAGCTGTACCGCATTTGTACGGCGCAAGACGGCAGCGAAGCCGAGGAATATATTGCCGAAAACCATGCCCTTATGATGTATTCCCCGTTTTTGGGTGGCGGCATGCAGGTAGCAACAGGGCAGAAGGGTGAGGGAGATGCGTGAGCGAAGAGGAAAAAATTGAGTTTGCCATACAAAAATACGTGAGCCTTTGGCGGGTGCGGCAAGAGGAAATTGCCGAGCTGTTCGGCAGCGAAGTGCTTGAAAAGGTGTGGCAGGTGGTGAAATTCTGCGACGGAATAGAACCCGGCTGGCAAACCGAAAGCTACGAATATTTTTTAGAGCGGGCGGGCCTGCTTTTGCTGCAGGAATACCCCTTTTGGGGGGCCAAGGCACGGCAGGTGCTGGTAAACAGCCTGTCATATTTGTATCAATTGCGCCGTTTCAATGAAATTTAGCATCACTGTGGTTTATTCAGCCGGTGCGGCGCGCCGCATAAAATAAAATGCCATTTTTATAGCAGTTTGCTTTGTGCCCTGGGCAGATTCAGCGGTAAAGCGCCCCTTTAGGCAGGCATTGCCTTCCGCAGCAAGCGGGTGCGCATTGCCCTGGCGGGCAAAAACCACAAGGCGGCCCATCGCCAAAAGAAGCCGCCCGGCACTAGTGCCGGGCGGCTTCTTTTGAATATTTTGTTGTGCGGGCCGGGGGCTATTCCGCTTCGGGCAAGGGCCAGCCAAGCCCGGGGGCCCAGGCAAGGGGCACGCCCTGGGGCAGCGCGTCGGCCGCATCCAGCAGGGTTTCACTCTCATTTTTGGGCAGGGTGTCGGCAAGGCCGCCAATTAAGCTGCCAAGCAAGGTGCTCTGCGAGAAATTGGGGGTAAAGGCATCGGCCCCGGTAAAATCTTTAAAGGCTTGCTGGGCGGTGTCCCAATCGGTCAGCTCGTCCACAAGGCCGTTTTCCAACGCCTGGCTGCCGGTGTAGGGGCGGCCGTCTGCCAGGGTGCGCACCCGGCTTTCCTCCATGCCGCGCCCCTTTGCAACCAAGGCCACAAAGCGTTCGTAGCTTTCGTCCACCATGCTTTGGTACACCGCCTGCTGCTCGGGGGTAATCTCCACCCCCGATACGCCCACGCCCTTGTTTGCGCCCGAGCGGATGAGCACCGTTTTAATTCCGAATTTTTCGTACAGGCCGCTGGTGTCGGTCAGGGCAATGTACACCCCAATAGAGCCGGTGGTGTTGTTGTAGTTGGCGGCAATGTGCTCGGCGGCCATGCAAATGTAATACCCGCCCGAAGCGCAGGTGGCCGCCATGTAGGCCCAAATGGGGCGGCCGGTTTTTTCTTTGTAAGCCTCCAGCGCCCGGTATACCTCGTCGCTTTCGTATACCCCGCCGCCCCCGGTGTTCATATACAGCAAAATGCCCTTGTTGCCCTCGTCCTCGGCCAGCTGCTTAATATAGGCAAGGGTGGCGCTGTGCTTGTAGCTGGGCTCGTTGATGCCAAGGGCCCCGCCGGAGGAATTTTGAATGGTGCCCACCACCGAAATTACCGAAAAGGTATTCGCGGGCGGGTTTGTGCTGGGGCCGCTGGTGGCAAAAAGGGCGTTTACGCCCCCCGCAAGGGCCAGCAGGGAAACAGACAGCATCCCCAAAAACAGCACCACCGCCAGTGCCAGGGCGGCCAAAACAACCTCAATGGGGCGGGCCCGCCTGCGCTTTCCCTTTTTCACGGGTTCGGCGGCGGACACCGGTTCGGTGGCAGCTTCCTGCGGCAGCGGGGTTTTGGGGGGTAGGGGTTCGGTAAAATGGTTGTCCATGCATGGCCCTCCTTTGTACAATAGCGGCAAAATCAGCCCTGTTTCCAGATGGGGTCTTTTAAAACCCAGCGGCCAAAGGCGTCTTTTTCAAACAGGTCGGTGTTGTAAAATTTGTCTATAATGGCCCAGAATTCGCTTTCGGAATAGCCGCAAAACTCGCAAAAATCCCGCACGCAAAGCGGGTCCAGCGCGCCGTCCCGCTCCCGTATAATGGGCAGGGCCTCTTTTCGGGTAAGCATTCCGTAGCGAATGTACCGGGCGGTATAGTCGGTGGCGGCGGCATGGCCGAATTTGGGGTATTTCAGCCAGCTGTGCACCAGGTAGGCGCGGGAGTCAATCTGGTCAAAGTTTTCAGCGTGGTGGGTGCGGGCCCATTCATGGGTAAGGTCGTGAAAGCCGCGGCTTTTGGCCAGCTGGTAGTTTTTGTAAGAGTTCCAGGGCAAAAAGTACGAGAGGTAAAAAGGGTCCAGCCGCTGCAGCTCATCGGCGGTGGGGGCCAGGGTAAGGCTTAAATCTTTTTCGGTAACCCCGTCGCCCAGCAGCTCCTCCATGGGCATGCCCACGGCCACGCCGTTCTCTATCTGGTCTTTGGCCGAGTAGGTTTCGGTGTCGGCGCTGCCGCCGTATTCAAAGCTTACATTCTCGCCGTAGCAAAGAAATGGGGTGTTGAACTTTACCGCCATGTGGAGGGGAAAGGTGTAAATAAGCCGGTCTACATACCAGGTGGGCTTGCCGTATTTTTCAAAAAATTTGCGCATCAGCTTTTTTTGCACTTTACCATTGGGCTTGCAGGAAATAATGGTGCAGCCAAATTCCTCGCTTATGTTGCGCAGGTTGTGCTTGCCCGCCTCGGTCATGGGGAAGTTGTCCTCCACTGAAAACAGAATGGGGTTCATGCCCATTACCTCTTTCAGCATGTACACCTGGAAATGGCTGTCCTTGCCCCCGCTGCAGGCAACGGCGCAGTCGTAGCCGCCGGGGCCGTTGCAGCCGCGGTACTTGTCGCACAGGGCTTTAAACTCCTCCATGCGGGCGGCCCAGTTTATTTCCCTGCGGTGGTCGTAG
>JBKEBR010000266.1:0-1943 GCA_047973285.1 Oscillospiraceae bacterium
CAAAGAAACATTGCAACCCAGCTCATCAATCCGCGCCGTGCCCTCCCCGTAGCGCACCCGCACATTGCAGCCCGTATATCCAAAAACGAAAAAGGCCTGGCCCGCGCTTAGAAAGGCCTGCCCAATATTGGTCAGGGGAGAGGTATTTTTTTTGGCACGGAAGGAAGAATTGTTGGAAAGCAGAGAAAAGAGGGTGAAATTTTCTTTTACGGCAGAAGGTTTTTTTGAATTGGGGTAATTTTTTGAAACAGGGTAATCTTGTTCCTGTTCATGCATATTTTGGAAAAGGTTGTGGTAATAAAAGGCGATGGCCTCCTGTGAATCCAGCTCGCCGCCAAACCTTGCGGGGTTTTGCCGGAAGGCCTCCAAAAGGGCCCGGGCGGCGCTTTGCGCCTGCAATATTTCAGGCAGGCGGTTTAAATCTTCCCCCTTTAAATTTACCACATACACGGGGCACAAAAAACCATATTCCCCGTGGCGGTTGCAGCGGCCGGCGGCCTGAATAAGGTTGTCCAGCCCGGCCAGCACCCGAACGACGCAGCCGAAGGAAAAATCTACCCCCGCCTCTACCAGCTGGGTGGCCACGCAGATAACCTGGGTGCCTGTTTGCTTTAGCGCGTCGGTTATGCTTTGCAGGGTATCTTGCCGGTGGGCCATGCACATGGAGGTGGAAAGGTGAAACACCGCCGCGTCGGTGTGTTGCAGCAGGGCAAACAGCCGGGCGGCCTGGTTTTTTGTGTTGCAAATAAGCAGCACGCTGCGCGCCTTGGGCAGCGCGTTTAAGGCCAGCTCTGCCAGTTCCTCATAGGTGTAGCCGCCGGGCTTTTCTTTGGTGCAGTCTACCAGCCGGGTGCGGCGAAAGGCGGCAAACAGGCCGGGGCTGGGGGGCACAATATCCCGCGGGCTTTCAAACCGCAGGGGGTGCACTGCCGTTTCAAAGCTGGGCTGGGTGGCCGAGCAAAGCACCACGGTGGCCCCGCACACATAGGCCAAAAAATTGAGGGCGAGGTTGAACTGGGTAATCATGTGCCGGGGCAGCGTTTGCACCTCGTCCAGCACGATCACGCTGCCCGCCAGCGCGCCAAAGCGGCGAATGCAGGTGGTTTCAGCCCGGAAAAGGGTGTGCAGCAGCTGGAACGTGGTGGTGATAATGATGCTGGACTGCCAGGTTTCGGTTAAAAGCTCGTTTGCATCCAGCTCGTCCTTCTCGTTAAAAATTTGAATTAAATTGCTGTGGTGCTCGAGAATAACCTCGTCGCGCTGCACAGCTTTTTTAATTGCCTTGGCGTTTTGGTCCAAAATGCTGAGCAGCGGGGTGGCCAGCACCAGGCGGGTTTTGTTGTATTGCCCCGCGGTTTGCAGGGCAAAGCGGAGGGCCGAAAGGGTTTTGCCGCTGCCCGTTGGCACCGAAAGCCGGTAAATGCCGCTGCCCTTGGCAGAAAAAGCGCCGCACTGCTGCGAAATTTCCGCGCGCACGGCATCGATGGGCCGCTGGCCGCCCTTGGTGGCGAGGTGGGCCTCCACATTGGCCAGCAGCGCCGCCCACAGGGGCTTTCGGTTTTCCGGCGGTTTGGCAAAGGTGGTGTTGTTCATAAACTCGGCGGTGTCCTGCCGGTCGGCGTCAATGACCGCCGACAGCACAAGGCGGCACAGCAGCGAGAGGCAGAACTGAAGCTCCGGCTCGGTTTGAACGGCGGCCTTGCAGGTTTCAAGAAGGGCGGTCAGCTCGGCCACCGCCTCTTCAAACAAAGCGTCTATTTCGGCGGGGGCGGCGCACGGCGCACAGGGCAAAAAAGTTTTGGCGGGCTTCCTCGTAGCCGGTGCCCTCTGCCGCAAGGCGGTGCTCGAAGCCGCTATGCCCATCTTCATTCACACAGTCGAAAAGGCCGTGGTGCGCCCCGGCGGCAAAGGCCAGTATTTCGCAGGCCATGTTGCGCAGCGAG
>JBKEBR010000267.1:0-3044 GCA_047973285.1 Oscillospiraceae bacterium
GGCCCACTGGTTTACCGAAGACCGGCTTGCCAACCCCGAGGTGCTGAAGCTGGCCTCAAAGTTTGAAGCCTTTGGTGAAAAAACCACCCCGTGGAACCATTTTGCCGTATTTAAAAAGGGCAGCTTCCCTGAAATGACGGTGGAAATTCACCTGAACGACGGAACGGTTTTGTCTAAAACCGGGGCCTTCCCCAAGGGCCACCCCCAAAACAACACCACCCTGGAAGAAGAGTTTGAATTGTTCCGCAGCATTACCGCGCCGTATTTGGAAAAGCAAAAAGCCGAGGCGGTAATTGCCGAAATAAACAACCTTGAAAACCTTGAAAATTTGCAAAAAATTGCAGGCAGCATTGCCGGCTAAAAAGAGGAATTGGCCATGGCTGTTAAAAAAGCACAAACCGTACTGGAACTGATTGGCGCCACCCCCCTGCTGAAGCTGAACCGGCTGGTGCCGGAGGGCAGCGCCGACGTATACCTGAAGCTGGAATACTTTAACGCGGGCGGCAGCATAAAAGACCGCATTGCCTATAACATGATTGCCAAGGCCGAAGAAGAGGGGCTTATTAAGCCGGGCGACACCCTAATTGAAGCCACCTCGGGCAATACCGGCATAGGCCTTGCCATGGTGGCCGCCGTAAAAGGCTACCGGCTTATTATTGTAATGAGCAAAAATGCCAGCCGCGAGCGCAAGCAGCTGATGGAGGCCTACGGCGCCGAGCTGGTGCTGGTGGAGGGAGGCTCCGACGGCAAAAAGGCCGACATTCTGAAAATGGAGGAGCTGGTGGCCCGGCACGGGTACTTTCCCCTGCGCCAGTGCGACAACCCCCACAACCCCGAAATTCACGTGGTTACCACCGGCCCCGAAATTGTAGAGGCGCTGGGGGGCAGTGCCCCCGACGGGTTTGTGGCGGGCATTGGCACCGGAGGCACCATAACCGGCACCGGCGCATTTTTGCGAAGCCGCAACCCCAGCATTTATATTGCGGCGGTAGAGCCCGCGGGCTCGCCCATATTAAGCGGCGGCAAGCCCGGCCCCCACGCCATTCAGGGCATTGGCGCCGGGTTTGTGCCCGGCGTGCTGAACACCGCCATTTATAACGAGGTAATTCCCATACAAGACGACGATGCCGTAAACACCATGCGCGCCCTTGCCCGGCAAGAGGGTGTTATAGTGGGCTATTCCTCCGGCGCGGCGGCCTTTGCCGCTTTGCAGGTGGCCAAAAGGCTGGGAAAGGGCAAAACCGTGGTGGCCATTGCCCCCGACACCGGGGAGCGGTATCTTTCCACCCCGGCTTTCCAAAACACTTAAAACCCGGGGGCGACCAAGCTGCCCCCTGTAAAAAAGTTTCCGTTAAAAAGCGATACGCAACCGCCTGGTTTTGGCAGGCAACGCAAAAGGGCCGGCAGAATTATTTCTGCCGGCCCTTTTGCACCCCACAAATACCGCCTTTTTGCCCGCAAATTCTTTTTAAAACACAAGCCGCAGAGTGTGGCGGGCGGCAAGCCGGCGCCAGCCTTTGCCGCGGCTTTGCACACCTTTGGAAATTTCCGCCGCGGCTGCCCCGCTTTCGCCCGGGGCCGGCGCCTGCGCCACCTGCCCCGCCATTTTTTGTCGCCAGAACTCATGCGGCAAGCGGCTTTTTACAAGGTGCGGCACCCACGGCAAAGCTGCCGCAAACGGCGCCGCAAAGGCGGCAGCCAGCGCAAAGGCCGGGCTTTTTCATTCCCCTATAATTTTAACCAGCACCCGCTTGCTGCGTTTGCCGTCGAACTCGTAGTAAAAAATTTGCTCCCAGGTGCCAAAGTCCAGCTTTCCGCCGGTGATGGCCACCACGGTTTCCCGCCCCATAATGGTGCGCTTCAAGTGGGCGTCGGCGTTGTCTTCAAACCCGTTGTGGCGGTACTGGCCGTAGGGCTTTTCCGGGGCAAGCTTTTCCAGCCATGTTTCATAATCGCTGTGAAGCCCGCTCTCTCATCGTTGATAAACACACTGGCGGTTATATTCATGGCGTTTACCAGCACCAGGCCCTCTTGCACGCCGCTTTTGGCAAGGGCGGTTTCTACCTGTGGGGTAATGTTTACAATTTGCCGCCTGTTTGGCAGGGTAAAATGCAGCTCTTCCCGGTAAGATTTCATACTTTTCCCTCTTTTTTCAGAATAATGGCCGCCGTTTGGCATGCACCTGCCTTTATTATACACTGCGGCGGGCACAAAAGGGCAAGCCCACGCCACATGGGGGGCATGGGCTGCCGCGCCGGGCGGGGCGGCGGGCAGCATAAAATTGCAGAACGCCAAATCAGGTATGGCAAACCGGCTTTGCCACGTGTACAGGCCAAGCGGGCAGGCCCGGGGCAATTGCAAAGCAGCAGGCGGGCGGTTTGCAAACCGCCCGCCCTGTACCTGCTTTTATTTTTGCGGAAAAACCACCGTAAGCAGCATTTTAAAATTTTCCGGCGCAACCACCGCATGGGGCACCTTGGCGGGCAGTACCAGCGCCTGGCCCTGCTTTACCATGTGCTTTTTGCCGCCCACCGTAAACTCCCCGGTTCCCTCCAGCACCTGCACAAGGGCGTCTCCCTCTGAATCGTGCTCGGAAATTTGCTCGCCGCCTGCAAAGGCAAACAGGGTAAGGCCCACGGCGCCGTTTTGCACAAGGGTTTTGCTTACCACCTGCCCGGGCAGCACCTCTACCTGCCCCGCAAGCGAAAGCACCTCTTGCTGCTGAATATTTTTTAAAAATGGATGGCTCATTGGGTTGCTCCTTTCAAATGGGAAGTTGTGCGAATGCGGGGCCGCGCAAAGGCCGTCCCATACATATCACAGCCTGCCGTTTTTGCATTGCCGTTTTTTCCTTTGCCCGGGCCCGGGCAGCAAGGGGCCCGCCGCACCCCGGCAAACGGTTTTGTGTTGCCGTTATCACTGTTCCAGCAGCTCGCCGCCGGTGGAAACCGTTGCCACCTGCCAGGGCAGCATTTTGCCGCTGTTCATAAGGGCCTGCTTCACGGCATTTTCAATACCGCCGCAGCAGGGCACCTCCATGCGCA
>JBKEBR010000268.1:0-9710 GCA_047973285.1 Oscillospiraceae bacterium
GGGTGGCGCCGGCGCCAAAGGGCGGCCTGCCGCCCAAAAGGGGGCGGTGCGGTGGGCTGCGCCCTATAAGGGGCGGGGTGGCTGGCATAAGCTGCGGTACGGCGCCGGTTGCCGGGGCGGAGCGAAGCAAGACAGGGCAAAGGCCAGAGCAGGGCAAAGGCCAGAGCAGGGCAAAGGCCAGAGCAGGGCAAAGGCCAGAGCAGGGCAAAGGCCAGAGCAGGGCAAGGGCCAGAGCAGGGCAAGGGCCAGAGCAGGGCAAGGGCCAAAGCAGGGCAAGGGCCAAAGCAGGGCAAGGGCCAAAGCGGGGCAAGGGCCAGAGCGGGGCAGGGGCCAGAGCGGGGCAAGGCAAGGTAAGGCAAAGCAAAAACAAAGGCAGTAAAAACAAGGCGGGCCAAGCCGAGAGGGCGCCTCTGCCGCGGCAAGCGGGGGCCGGGCCCTGCCAAAGCGGTTTTTTGCCGGTAAAGGCCCCTGCCGGGCCCGGTGCGGCGGGCCCTTCCACAGGTTCTGCTGTACGCCCTGCGCTACCCCGGCAGCAAGCAGATTGAAGGGCAGAAAGGGCGCAAAAAATGGCATGGGCGCTTCACCGGCGCAAAGCAAGCTTCGCTGTTTTGCGCCGCAAGAGAGGCAGCCGGCAGGCAGTTCCCCAGCCGAAGGGTTTGTGGAATGTGCCGGTTTTGCGCCGTGGGCGGGGTAGGCGGCAGGCAAGGGTTGTACCACCTAAGAGCTGCCCTTGCCTGCCGGTGGCGGGGTATTTGCCATGAATGCAACAAAAGGCGGCCCCGGCCCGTTGAAAGGGCAGGGGGCAAAAGTGCCCCGGAAACGCGCGGTAGGCAAGCGGCCAAAAGCGTGGTATAGTGTAGAAAAGGGCTTGGCGGCACAGTGGCAGGAAGGGAGCGCAAATGCAAAAAAGAGGCAAAACCAAATTGGTGATTTTAGTGGGCTGCCTTGCGGCGGCGCTGGCGGTGGTGCTGGGCTTGAACCTGTTTTTGCTTTGGGGCCGGGGGGCGGCGGTTGCCTCTTCAGGTGGCGGCACGGCGGCAGCCGCAAGCCAAGGCGGCAGCCCGGCAACAGCTGTAAGCCAAAGCGGCAGCACGGCAAGCGCTGCTTCGGCCGGTGCAAGCGAAAGCTGGGCCTGGGTAGAAGAGTGGGGTTTTATTACTGTACTGCCCGAGGGGCCGTATACCCCGGCCCGGGAAGATACCTTGGACAAGCTTTTGTGGAGTGAGAGCCAGGCAACCAGCTGGCTGGCACCCATAGCGCCTGATGAAGAGGTTATGCAGTACCGCTTTTATGAAGACGGCAGCTTTAGTATTAGCACGGGCTTTTTGCAAACGGATGCGGGGTGGTTTTACCATGGCGAATATACCTATTTAGGAGATGGGCTGTTCAGTGCCAGCGTGTGCACCTACGAATATATGGGCGAAGATGCGCCCCCCACCGATTATGTGGACCTTACCGTTTTGGTGGAGTGGCCGCCAAAGGGCTTTGACCGCGCGGTGATAACCCTTGTACAGTACGAGGCGAAGGAAGAAAATTCGAATTTCCCTATGGTATTTGACGATATGGTGGGCAAACAGCTGCCATTTACGCGGTATACTTGAAAAGCTGTTAAGACTGCAAAGTGAGGATGAATGGATTTTGGAAGGTGAAAAGAGGCCCCGTGGGCTGGTAATTTTAGTGGGCTGCCTTGCGGCGGCGCTGGCGGTGGTATTGGGCCTGAACCTGTTTTTGCTTTGGGGCCGGGGGGCGGCGGTTGCGTCTTCAGGCGGCGGCGCGGCGGCAGCCGCAAGCCAAGGCGGCGGGCAAAGCGCGGGGGCCGCTGCACAGGCGCAGGCCCTGTGGGAGCTGCCTGCCTGGGCAAAGGGGCAGGGGTTTGTAATGGAGCTGCCAAAAGGGCCCTACACCCCGGTGGGGCAGGGCACCTTTGCGAAGCTTTTTACAAACGACACGCGCAGCATTACCTGGGCGCTGCCAAGCGCCGAAGAAGGGGTGGTCATGCAGTGTTTTTTCTATGAAGACGGCGGCTTCACGATAGGCGAAGGGGTTATGGAGAGCGACGCGGGGCGGTTTTATACCGGCGAATACACCTATTTGGGGGACGGGCTGTTCAGCGCCAGTGTGTACACCTACGAATATGTGGACGACAGCGTGCCCCCCAGCGACTATGTAGACCTTACCGTTTTGGTGGAGTGGCCGCCGGAGGGCTTTGACTGCGCGGTGATAACCCTTGTGAGTTACGAGGCGAAGGACGCCGGTTCAAAATTTGCCGGTATATTTGGCGAAACGGTGGGCAGGCAGCTGCCGTTTACGCGGTTTTAGGCGGCTTTCACCGGGGCGAAAACAAAAGGGCCTGCGGGGCGGGTTTGAAAGGGAATACGCCATGAAGAACAGAAAATTACGGCTGCTGGTGTGCGCGCTGGCGGTGCTTTTATTGGCGGCGGTGGCCGCTGCCCTGCTGCAAAGCGGCGGGCGGGGCGGGGCGGCAAGCTACCCGCAGGGGGGCCACGGCCCCCAAAGCAGGGTAGAAAACGGCATGAGCGCCCCGCCGGGGAGCTCTTCCTCCAGCTCCAGTGAGCGGAGCGTGGGGGCGGGGCCCGGCACGGTTTCTTCCAGCATGCCAACCGACCCGGTTTTGGAAGAATGCCTGCCGAAGGGGCCCTACACCCCGGTGGCCGAAGAGAGCATGGCAAAGCTGGCGGGGCCCAGCTGGATGTACAGCTTTGCGCCAAGCCGCCTTACAGAACCCATTTACCAGTACCGCTTTTTTGCGCAAACCGAAACCACCGGCCAAATGAGCATTAGCCTTGGTTTTTACGGCACCGACCACGGAATTTTTTATTATGGCGAGTATGTTTTGCAGCCGGGCGGCACGATTACCGCAAGCCTTACCGAAAGCCGCATGGAGGAGGAGAGCAGCCCCGCCCCCGCGGTGGAAATTACACTAAAGGCGGAGTGGCCCGAAAGCGGGTTTGGCTGCGCCGTGCTTACGCTGGAAAGCTACAGCGGCGCCGACGCCGACGCGTTTGGCGATGTTTTTGAGGCCATAAAGGGGCTGCAGCTGCCCTTTGCCAAAAACGAATAAGGGCAAACGCAACCACGCCGCCGTGGCCGGAAGGGCCGGGGCGGCCTGCCCGCACCCGGCCGGGCATAAAAAGGCCGGGCAGGCTGTGTGAAAAGTTGCTGCCTGCAAGCGGCGAAGGCGGAACCTACCCCGAAGGAATGGCAAACAAAGAGAGATACGGCAAAAGGAAACCGCCCGCTCCATTGAATTGGAGCGGGCGGTTTTTTGTTTGCGCTTTGGTTTGACAATACCACCGGCTGTGCCGGTGGTGAACATGCCCTTCGCGTTAGCTGTAAGGCGCTTGCCCTTCGTGCCAATAGAGAAATGTGTGATAATGGGGAAGCCAAAACCGTTCTGTTTTGCCGTTCCAGCGGCGGCGGGGCGTGAGGGGCAAGCGGAATGCACTTTTCAGTGCCCAGCAGGCGCCGGATGGGAAACTGTGTTGAGCAGCATTTTTTTGAGTGGTAGGGGACCGGGCTTTTACCGGCAATTGGCCTTGATGTTTCTGTGGAACAAGTGAAGAAAAAGAAAATTGAAACAGACATTGGGGTTTTTAAGAGAGAACGAAATTAACTCTTTACCTAAATTTCAAACCCCATCTGAAACCAATGCAAAAACAGTTAATCGAATCAAATATGTCGGAGGTAGTTTTGCAGATTTTGACAGACAGGTAAACAAATTGCTTACCGTTCAGAGAATTGCTCAGGCTATGCAGATTATTGCGGCAGATTGGGAGAGGAACAAAAGGCAGGCACAACGGAGAAATACAACAGAGGACTGCAAGGAAAAGTTGATTTCGAAAACGATGACAGTTAGCCGTACCATTCCCGTTATTTCAGCTTTTTATTTTTTATGTGGGCAATCAATGTACACTAAAATATTTTGTTGTAACTGTTCACGAGAAAGCTACTTAATGAATTCTTATCAGCTTTGTCGGTGTTTTGAATAAGCCATTTTGTGTCGATTAAAATTGCTAAAATTTTCGCATAAGTTTCGTTTCCAAGCTTGTCCCAGCCGGAAGCAAAACCAATGCAAGCAAACGGATAGTCACTAACATTTATTTGCTTATAAGGATTGTTCTGAAAATTATAAGGAATGAGGAAAGCATTGTAAACGCTTTCATTGCTTCCGCGCTTTTTATCAAATACGAATTTTCCGTAAACTATCTGCTTGTTTATATCTGATGCAGCAGGCAACCTGATCTTGTCTAAAATAAAACCGTAATATTTAGCATCAAGAACAAAAATGTCGTTGTTTGTTTTCAGAATGCTGTCGGGATGTAGCTCATTTTCTTTTTTGAACAAGCCGTCAGGATATGAACGCCACTTAAAAGGAGGAGAATAATCTTTCGCAATTTCTGTGCCAAATGCGCTATCAATAAGTCCTTCCCAAACCGTTTGGAAATGAGTTGTGCCAAAGTAGAATCCTTTATTTTTTTCATCACGCTTGTGCCTAAGCATAGCAAGGCAAGCGACAAAAAGTTCTTTATGCTTATCATTAAATGTTTTATTAAGTTTATTTTGAAGAGCTGAAATAAACCACTTTCGATTTTTTGAACAATCAACTCTTGGTTTTCGCGGGGCATAATTTGTCCACAGCCAACCGAATTTTTCAAAAGCCTCGAAAACACACCATTCGTGAATTAGTGAAATAATATTGTCAGTATCTAGATGGTTATTGCGAACAGCAAATTTGGTAAAAATGACACTGTTATTGTGGAACGCGATAATCCGTAAGCTTCAATGATTTCATCAATCATTTGCAATACGGTTTCTTTGCAGATATTTTTGAAAGTATTATAGAGATAAAGCAAATACGGACTGTTGTCATTGAAAATCACTCGTTCAGCAGGCACATTAACGCCGACATTTCCGCCGCCGCAAAACAAGTCAACGAAAGTATTTATATGCTTTGGAAAATGTGAAAGCAGTTGATTAAGCAACTTGAACTTTCCGCCGGTATAGTTAAGCGGGGATTGTATTATTTCTTGTTTTTTTGTTTGCTTACAACACATAAAAACAATCTTTCCTCGTGTTCCTCAATATCGGATTTTCCAGTCGAGAAAGGCTTATAATCTTGCGTAAATACCGTAACCTTTCCTTTTGCAGAGAGCACCCTTAGAATATCTTCGTCTCTGATTTTAGCGTTAGAGCGTCCGTTACCCTTTTGAGCCATATTGTTGTATGAGAGAAGAATATATTTGGCATGGATATTGCCGATTAAGTCTTCAAAAGCCTTTGCCGCTTTTTGTGTGCAGTAATCACTTTTGAGGGAAGACCTGTCCATTTTTCGAGCAACCCCATGAACAACAGGCTTTTCCCAACGAGCAATGTTTTCGAGCAAGTGATACGCATCACAGTATTGCCGAGAATTGTATGGTGGGTCAATATAAACCAAATCTGCATAAATGCGGTTAACCAGCTTATTTGTATCTTCATTATAGCAAACATTTTCAGCGCTAAGACTTTCTTTTGGCAATGGAACTGATAATTCCAAAGGATGATCAAACAACACACCCTGCCGAAAAGCATCGTAGTGGCCGCAAGTATTTGCAATTTTATCTGCAGCATAAAGAAGCGAGGTTATTAGCAATGCCCGCTCCCGTTCATTGATGTTGCCTTTTGAAAACTGATTTTCAATATCTTCGCGAATAAAACCTATTTTGCGGCAATCAACTTGGCTAAAAAAAGTATCGCCAAAGTTTTCGCTCATATAATTGTCATTTGTGGGATTTATTGAATTGTAATAACCTATGAAATCTTCAATCTTATTCGCAGAATAAGCCATAGGCGAAAACCAAGCCAAATGGCAAATATAATTGCTGTAAAGATTGTCGTTGGTGATTATTTGTTTGTCGGTAAAAGCGGAAGCAACGGCCCCTGTTCCGGCGAAAATATCTGCAACGGAAGCAATATCGGGACAATGCTCCGAAACGACTTTTGTGATAAACGGGAGCAGTTTATATTTATTGCCGAGATAACGGCGATTGTTTATGTGTGTTGTTTTATGAGCCGGCTCAATTTCAAGAGCGTGAGCGACAGAAACGGCCATATTACGCCCTCCCTTTGAGTATTCTATCTTTATACTTTATAACATCCGCCAGGTTACATTCGAGAACTTTGCAAATAAGGATTAAAACAGCGGTATTAACATTCTCGCCTTTATTGCATTATGCAAGAGCAGGCGGGTGAACATCGGTTTGTTTGCAAAGTTCGCCTTTTTTCATTCGTTTATCTATTGGGAGTTCAAACAGTCTATTCCAGCTTGCTCCCGATTTTTTTCACTCCTCAAAATTTCTATGCAAATATTATATCATAAATATCCCTAAAAATATAAAAAACACAATGTATTTTTGAGATTTGAAAATATTTGACAAATAAAAAAACAGTCGTGGACATTCAAACCTCTCGGCTGTATTTATTTTTTTCTAAAAATTGGTCAAAACTGAGGCAGCATCCTTGGTGAAACGCTTACAACGTATATATCCCCGCTATTTCCACCGATCACGCTTTCAGGGTAAGTGCCATGCTCTTCGACGGGCCGGTAATAACCCGGTTGCTGCTTTTCATTGTAACCGTAAAATTTTTGATAAAGTACACAAGTTGCCTTTATGTCATTAAAATCAGCCAAACGTGAAGTCATAACAAACCTTCTTTCCTCAAACAGAACATTACAGCCATTATAGCACTAGATTGGTCGATATCAAAATGATTTGCTGCGGCTGGTTTGTATGCTCTTACTATGCTTATGCAACGTGAAGGCTTCGATTCGAATGATGACATAAACGATTTTGGATGGGAAGCTCAGAAGGTATACGACAGGATTTATTTTGACAATTGATTTGGCGGGCAGCGAGTAACGGCAAGCAAAAGTGAACTCTGAAACCTGTTGAAGGCAGCCCATGCGGAATGTTCCGCACGGGCTGCTTTGCTGTGTAAACCACACTTGGCGGCAGCCTGTTTTCCCCGCGCAGCCCTGGCAGCCCTGCCGCCAACGCGGCGCGGGGGGAGGCGGTTTGCCGAATGGGGTTTCAAAAAAAGCAAATCGTTCCGCAAATGGGGAATGATGTTCGGTATATGGGAACAATAACGTTGCATGCGGAATTTCGGAATGTTATACTAAAATCACAAAAACAATACAAGATAACGAAAATTACTAAACAAATTAACCAAGCCGGGCGGCGCCATACGCAACAGGGAGGTGTGCATTGGAAAGTAAAGAGTTGCTTTTCCCCACGGGCGGCAAAGCGGAACCCTCGCACGTACAGTCGGTGCAGCGGGCCCTGCTGCTGCTGGAGCTGCTTTCAAAAGAACGCCGCGAAATGTCGCTAACAGACATTGCCCGCGCGCTGCAATGGCCCAAAAGCACCGTGCACGGGCTGCTTGCCACCCTGCGGGACTTCCATTATGTAGACCAATCTCCCGACAGCGGCAAATACCGGCTGGGCATTCGCCTGTTCGAGCTGGGCACCCAGGTGGCAGACAGCTGGAACATTCGCGAGGTGGCCCGCCCTTATATGCTGCACCTCAGCGATACGCTGCACGAAATGGTGCAAATGGGCAAAGAAGACAAGGGCGACGTGCTGTATGTGGAAAAGGTAGATTCCGCCCAAATGATGCGAATTGTTTCAGAGGTTGGGGCGCGGCTGCCCATGCACTGCACGGGGCTTGGCAAAATGCTGCTAAGCCACATGCCCTTTAGCAAGGTTAAATGGATTGTTTCCCAAAAAGGGCTGGAGGCCCGCACCGGCAAAACCATTACCAATTTGCCCGCCCTGAAAAAAGAGCTGGAAGCAATACAGCAGCAGGGCTACGCCATGGACGACTGCGAAATTATGGACAGCCTGCGCTGCGTGGCCGCCCCCATTTTTAACCGCTATGGCGAGGTGGAATTTGCCATCAGCGTGTCTGGCTTTGCCAACGGCATGTGGGGCGAGCACCTGGAAAAAGCCATTGCCGAGGTTAAACTTGCCGCCCAGGCCATTTCGGCCAAAATGGGCTACCGAACCGAATAACACAACAAACGGCAACATTGTAAAGGAGCAGAGAAACATGGCAGAAAAAAAACCGGAAATAGCAAACAGCATACAAACAGGCGGCTTTGCAACCAATTACCACGACGTGGGCGAGGGCTACCCCACCCTGCTGCTGCATGGCTCGGGGCCCGGCGTAACGGCCTGGGCCAACTGGAACAAGCTGTTCCCCTTGTGGGGCGGCAGCTACCGGGTAATTGCGCCAGACATGGTGGGCTTTGGCTATACCGAGCGCCCGCAGGGCGTTGCCTACAACATGAATACCTGGGTGCAGCAAACCATTGATTTAATGGACGCCCTGAAGCTGGAAAAAGCAAACCTTGTGGGCAACTCCTTCGGCGGGGCGCTGGCGCTTACCATGGCCATTCGCTACCCCGAGCGCATTAACAAGCTGGTGCTTATGGGCAGCATGGGCGTAAGCTTCCCCATCACCTATGGGCTAGACCGCGTGTGGGGCTACACCCCCTCTTTGCCCAACATGGAAGAGCTGCTTGAAATTTTCACCTACAACCATTCGTTTGCCACCAAGGCCCTTGTGCAAACCCGCTACGAGGCCAGCATGCAGCCGGGCTTTCAGGAAAGCTTTTCCGCCATGTTCCCCGAGCCGCGGCAAAAAGGGGTAGAGGGCATGGCGGGCAACCAAAACTATATTCGCGATATTAAGCAGCCCACCCTTATTGTGCATGGCCGGGAAGACAGGGTTATTCCGCTGCAAACCTCCCTCACCCTTTCGGGGCTTATCGAAAATTCCGAGCTGCACGTGTTTGGCAAATGCGGCCACTGGACGCAGATAGAGCGCACCGAAGAGTTTGCCCAGCTGGTAGGTTCCTTCTTCCAGCGCTGAAAAGAAAAAAACCCCATATACAGGAGGCACCGAATGGAAAAATCTGACATCATTTCTACCTTTGCCGATATGCTGTACGAGGCAGAGCGGGGCCGCAAGCCCATACGCCCCATTACCGACATGCAGGCGGGCTTTACGGTGGAGGACGCCTACGCGGTGCAGCTGGAAAACATTGGCCGGGCGCAGGCCATGGGGCAGGTTGTTTCGGGCAAAAAAATAGGCCTTACCTCAGAGGGCATTCAGCGCCAAATGGGTGTGAGCGAGCCAGACTACGGCCACCTGTTTGCCAGCATGAACTGCGCCGGGGGCGCCATACGCTGCGAAGAGCTGATAGCCCCCAAAATTGAGGCGGAAATAGCCTTTGTGCTGAAAAAAGACCTCACCGGCGGGCAGGTAACTGCCCAGGATGTGGAAGACGCAACCGATTATGTGCTGCCCGCCTTTGAAATTGTAGACAGCCGCATTGAAAACTGGAACATCAAGCTGCCCGACACCGTGGCCGACAACGCCTCTTCGGGGCGGTATGTGCTGGGCACCCGGCCCTTTCAGCTTAGCGAGGTAAACCTGCCCGCTGTGCACATGCAGCTGTACAAAAACGGCAGCCAGCTGGTGGGCGAGGGCACCGGGGCCGCCGTGCTGGGCCACCCCTGCACCGCCGTGGAGTGGCTTGCCAACCGCCTGTACTCGTACGGCGTTTTGCTGAAAAAAGGGGAGGTCATTCTCTCCGGCGCCTTTTCGCCGGCGCCCCCCGCGGTAAGGGGCGATGTTTTTGA
>JBKEBR010000269.1:0-8844 GCA_047973285.1 Oscillospiraceae bacterium
CTGAAAATGGTGGAGGAAGACCGTTACTGTGTGGATATTTCCAACCAGCTCATGGCCACCCAGGCCATTTTAAAAAAGGTGAACTCTGAAATTTTGAACGCCCACCTGGGCCACTGTGTGGAAAATGCCCTTGGCGGCGAAGACGCCCACCAGAAAATTCAGGAAATTATGGGAATTGTGGACAAGCTTTCCAAATAAGCGCCGCCCTGCGGCACAGGCTTGCCCCCCGTTTACAGCACAAAAAGGGCGCCCCTTTTATGGGGCGCTCTTTTTGTTGCGCTTTTACCGCGCGCGCGGGGCCCTCTGCCGCAAAATACTTTTGGGGCAGGCGAGCCTGCCCCCTCTCAAGGCGCTGCAAGCCAAAACTGTTTCACCAAAAACCGCCCAGCCGGTGCCAACAGCGAAACAAAGCTGCGGCTGGCCCCGCCCGCAGAAAAGCAGCCGCAAAGCAAAAAACAACCGCAGAAGATGGAGCACGCCAAGCATACGGCAAAAGCAAAACAAATTGCGCCCCCGGCAAGGCAAAACAAAACCAGCCGCCAAAAGCCGGGCTGCCCCAACCCAGCCGTACATTAAAAGCAGGAATAAGCCGGAGAAAATATACTAAAAACCAGACAGAAAGAATTGCGGCAAACCCGCACGCCGCAAAGGGGCAGAAGCAAAGCAAAAACAATTGCCAAAAGCTAGGCCGCCCCAACCCAGCCGTACATTAAAAACAGGCGTAAGCTGGAGAAAATATATTAAAAACCAGACAGAAAGAATTGTAACAGAACCTACCCGCCCATGGCAGCATTCTTGCCATATTTTGCATGGCTGCCGGGCACAAAAAATTGCAAGCGCCCCGCCCAAAGCCCCGGCTGCCGAACGCCCAAAAAGTTGGGCCGCATGGAAACAGTAAACAGCTTTGTTGTGCAACCTGCCGCACCAAATAAAAGGGCATGTGCCGGGCCCAGTGCCGCCCTGCATGTCCTTTCATTCGTTTTTACTTTTTATGGCCGCTTTGGTATTGTGCCGCCTTGACGTTGCGGCCGCCTTTGGCGGCGGCTTGCACACCTGGGCCTTGGAGCCTATTCCACACTTTTTAAGGAAGAAACCATATCAATGCGCTTCAAATGGCGCGCCATTATAAAATTAACCAGCACGGCAAACAATAGGGTAAGCCCGGCGGCAAACACATAGCTTTGCCACAGCAAATCGCGGCTGAACATTACCATGTCTATCTCCATGGTAACAATAATATAGCGCTGCAACAAAACGCCCAGCCCAAGGCCAAGGGCGGTGCCCATTGCGGTAAGCACGGTGCTTTCACGGTACAGGTAGGCGGCCAGCTCGCCGGTATAAAAGCCCAGCACCTTTAGGGTGGCAAGCTCGCGCTTGCGCTCTTCTATGCCAATGGAGGTAAGGCTGAACAGCACCACAAACACCAGCGCCGCCGCCGAGGCAATTAACAGCAGCACTATATACCGCAGCGCCCCCACCATTTGCTCCATGTAAGCCCGCAGGCTGCCCGCCAGCGTAACCGAGGAAACCGCGGGGCTTTGCAGCAAAGTTTGCGAAAGCGCCTCGCCGCTTTGGCCCGCCGTTTTGCACAGCACCTGGTTCACCGCCGGGGCGCTTCCGAACGCCTTTTCGTACAAAGCAGGGCTCATATAAATATAGTGGTTCAGGTAGTTTTCGGCAATGCCGCCTATGGCCACCGCCGCCTGCCGCCCGTCCGCATCGCGCAGGGTAAGGCTGTCTCCCACCGCAAGGCCCAAAATAGAGGCCAGCTTTTCGCTTACCACCACGCTGTCTGCCGCAAGGGCCAGGGGCTGCCCGCTTTGCCTTTGGCGCAAAACAATATACTCGGAAAAATCCTCTGTATTCTGGGGCACCGTAAGGTAGGCGGTTTTTACCTGCCCGTTTTGCACCACCTCTACCGATTGCTGGGTAAGGGCGGCGCTTTGGGCAACGCCCGCCCCGGCCAGGGTTTGGTAAAATTCCTCCAGGGCGGCGGGCGAAAGGTTTTGCTTTAAATCCACCTGCACCTCATAGCTTTGCAGGGTGCCGTACTGCTTTTGCACAATGGTGGTTACGGCGTCGCGCAGGCCAAAGCCCACAAACATAAGCGCCGTACACCCCGCCACCCCCACAATGGTCATCACCATTCTTTTTTTGTACCGCAGCAGGTTGCGGGCGGCCACCTTTTGCGAAAAATTGAACCGTTTCCACAAAAAGGGCAGTTTTTCCAGCAGGGTGCGCCTGCCCGCCTTGGGGGCGGCCGGGCGCATCAGCTCGGCGGGCATTTCCCGCAGCGAGCGCAGGCACACAAAAAGGCGGGCAGGGCCGCGCAGCCCACGGCCGCCGCCAGCGAAAACACCGCCAGCGGCGCCACAAAGGAAAGCTGTATGGGCGGCAGGGTGTACAGGCTGGCATAGGCCTCAAAAATCATTTTGGGGAACAGGGTAAAGCCCACCGCAAGCCCGGCAAGCCCCCCCAGCGCCGAGGCCGCCACGGCGTACAGCAAGTACCGCAGGGCAATTTTTTTGTTGCCGTAGCCCAGCGCTTTCAGGGTGCCTATGTAAGAGCGGTCGCTGTCTACCAGGCGGGTCATAGAGGTCATGGTTACCAGGGCCGCCACCAAAAAAAACAGCACCGGCACCACAATGCCAAGGGCCTCTACCCTATCGGTATCCTGCTTGTAGCCCACAAAGCCAATGTTGGTGTCGTGGTTCAGCACATACCACTTGGGTGCCTCCAGCTCGGCCAGCTGCTGCTCGCCGTCGGCAATGTCGCGGCGGGCCGTTTGCAGCTGTTGCTGTGCCGTTTGCCGTTGCTCTTCAAACGTTGCAAGGCCGCTTTGGTATTCGGCTTCGCCCTGCCGCAGCTTTTGCAGGGCGGCTTGCAGGGTGGCGGCGCCCTCTGCCTGCTGGCGCTGCAACTCGGCGGCGCCCGCGTTCAGCTGCGCTTTGGCGGCGTCCAATTGGGCCTTGCTGCTTTGCAGGGTTTGCAGGGCGGCGTCCAGCTGGGCCTGCGTTTGCTGTAGGGTTTGGCGGCTGGCCTCCAGCTTGGCACCCGCCGCCGCAAGCTCCAGGCGGGTTTGCTCCAGCCCGGCGGCAAACTGCTGCAAGGCGGCTTCGGCCGCCAGCAGGGCGCCGGCATCGGCCGGGCTGTCTGCATAGGCCTGCAAGGCCGCCGCAAGCGGCGGGTTTTGCTGCTGCAACGCCTGCGCCCCGGCGGCAATGATGGCAATATTTTCGGGGGTGGGGCCGCCGCTCAGCGCCTGCTGCAACCCCTCTTGCAGGCTGAGTGCCGCGGCATAGCCCTGCTGCCCCGCGTTGTACTCCTCTTCGCCCGCCGCAAGCTGCTGGCGGCCCTGCTGCAACTGGGCCAGGCCCGCCTCGTACTGCGCAAGGCCCTGCTCGTACTGGGTTTGCCCGGCCTGCCAGGCGGCGTTGCCGTCGCTTAGCTGCCGGTTCGCCTCGGCTATTTGGCTGTCAAACTCGGCCTGGCCCTGCCGGTAGCTTTTCCAGCCGTCGTCCAGCTCTTGGCGGGCGGCCTTCAGCTCCGCCTCCCCGTCGGCCAGCTTTTGCTCGCCCTCCTCCACCTGCCGCCTGGCGTTTGCCAGCTGCGTTTCAGCCTCGGTCTTTATTTCGCTGTAGCGCAGGGCCGCCCGGGCCTGCCCGGTTTTTTCAAGGGCCGCCTCCACCGGCTGCAAAAGCTGCTCATAGTTTGCGCCAAAGCGCGAAAGCCCCTCGGGGTTTTGCAGGGTAACATACAGCTCGGTGTAAACCTCGTATAAAAAGGCCTCCCGGGGCAGCAGCAAAAAGGCGTCGGCCTTGCCGCTGCCCACCGTGGCCGAGCCCCGCTCGGTGGAAATATACAGCGGGCTTTCCACCGCCCCCACAATGGTATACACGCTGCCGGCCAGGGTTTCATCCAGCGGCTCGTCGCTGCCGGTGGCAAGGGCAACCGTATCCCCCACCGCAAGCCCCGAGCGCTCTAAAAACTGGCGGTCGGCCAGGGCCTCGGTGCTTTTTTCCGGCATTCTTCCGGCGGTAAGCAGCGGCGCGTTTACCTCCCCCTCCCCGCTGTTTATAGAATACAGGTGCACCGTAAGGTTTTCGCCGGGCAGCTTTGCAAGGGCGTCCAGCGAATACAGGGGGGTAACCTCTTTTACGCCCTCGGTTTCGGCGGCCTGCACATCCGCTTCGGTAAACCCAACGGTGGAAACCAGGCGAAAATCCATAAAATTCTGCTCGTTCAAATATTGTTCCGCCGTTTGCCGCATATCCGGCCCGGTGGCCCGCAGGCCCGCAAAAAAAGCAACCCCCAGGGCGGTAATAATTACAATGGCAGCAAACCGGTGAAAGGTTGCCTTCACCTGGCGCAGGCAGTCTTTTATATACGCGTTTTTTATTTGTTTCAAGTTACCACTCTATGCTTTCTATGCCGGTGGGGGCGGGGTTGGCCTCGGCCCTGCTTACCTTGCCGTTTTTAATTTGAATTACCCTGTTTGCCATGGGGGCAATGGCCTGGTTGTGGGTAATTAAAACAATGGTCATGCCCTTTTCGCGGCAGGTCTTTTGCAGCAGCGCCAAAATTTGCCTGCCGGTGGCATAGTCCAGCGCGCCGGTGGGCTCGTCGCACAGCAGCAGCTTTGGGTTTTTGGCAAGGGCGCGGGCAATGGCCACCCGCTGCTGCTCGCCGCCGGAAAGCTGCGCCGGGAAATTGCCCGCCCTGCCGCCAAGGCCCACCTCGGCCAGGGTTTCGGCGGCATCAAGCGGGTTTTCGCAAATTTGGGCCGCCATCTCTACATTTTCCAGCGCCGTAAGGTTTTGAATCAGGTTGTAAAACTGGAAAACAAAGCCAATTTCCCGGCGGCGGTAGCCGGTAAGCTGCTTTGGGCCGTAGGCGTTTATGGCGGCCCCATTCACCAAAATGCGGCCGCTGGTGCAGGTGTCCATGCCGCCCAGCATGTTCAGCACGGTGGTTTTGCCCGCGCCGCTGGGCCCCACCACAATGGCAAGCTCCCCTTTTTCTATATAAAAGCTGATGCCGTCGACTGCGCGCACGGCAGTTTGCCCGGCCTTGTAAACCCTTGTTACATTTTCAAGCTGGATATACGGGGCGCCCATAAACCTTCCTTTCACATTTTGAACACATGTTGATTTATCATCACATGTTTATTATAATGAGCTTATTCCCCCTCTTCAATGCACAATTCCGGTGCGTTTGTTGAGTTATAAACACTCTAAAACAGGGTGTTGCCTAAAAAAGGAGAAATTTTTATGAAAACCACCCCGGCCGACAGGCGCGTGCGCAAAACCCAGGCGCTGCTGCGCAGTACCCTGGCAGAGCTTTTGCAAAAGAAAGAGCTGAAAAATATTTCGGTGAGCGAGCTGACCGGCCTGGCCGACATGAACCGGGGCACCTTTTACCTGCACTACAAAGATATTTACGATTTGTTTGAACAAATTGAAAACGAAGCGATAGAGGAATTTACCCTCATTATTGCCCGGTACAAACGGCAGGAGCCCTCCAGCTGGGGCAATATTATGCTGGACCTTTTCAAATACATTGCCGCCAACGGCAGCACCTTCCGGGCCATACTGAAAACGGGGGAATCTACCTTTTTAACAAAAATTGTGGAGATGAACCGCCCCAAAACCCCCGAAGAATGGCGCGGCCTTTTTCCCGGCGGCAAGCCGGAATATTACGATTATTACTTTGCCTTTTTTACCTCCGGCTGCGTGGAAATGGCGCGGGCCTGGTTTGACAAGGGCATGCCCGAAAGCGCCGAAAAAATGGCCCGCCTTACCCAAAGCATGATGGAAAACAGCATTGGCCACCTTGGCGGCATGCGCTGAATACCGGCGCAACGTGGTTTTTCTGAAAGCAACCAGTTTTTTTAGAATAAAAACGGCAATGGCGAAGCTTGCACAATACAGGCCGCCCCCGGCAGCCACGCTTTGTGCAGGTGCATAGCAAAGCAAAAGGCCCGCCTTTGCGCAGGCCGAAAGATTGTGGTGCTTTGCGCCGCCTTTTGCTTTGCGCTACTTTTTGCTTTGCTCAGTTGTCTTTTAGGGTTCTTTTTCCCTCCATCAAATTTGCCCGCCCCGCTTTTGGCAGGCCTGCGCCGTATTCTTTTTATAAATGATAAAAACCCTGCCCGGCCACTGTTGGCAGGCGCTTCTCCCCAAAAAACACTTTTCTCCCATACTTTGGCGCAAAAGCTATGTGCTATTTGCATTTCCACTTTGTATGTGCCGGGCTTTTTGTGTCATTCGCCAATTGCATGGCCTTTCTTTGCTCTTTTGGTGCCGTTGTCAGGCCGCACGCGAATGATAGCAAAAGAGTTTTCTTCTCCGCATTATTGGCACAAGCCCTTTATTGAACCACTCGCCTGGCAAGCGGTTTCCGGTATGCAAAAAGGCCACCCGTTTGTACACGGGTGGCCTTTTTGCATTCAATTTACAGGGTGGTGTTTACCGCCGCCAGCAGCCCAAACATGGCAAGCCCCAGGCTGGGCATAACAATACCGGGCAAATCGTTAAACCATTCCTTTTTCAAAAGGCGCAAAGACACCCCCACCACCATAAGGCACAGGGGGGTAAGCAGAATGCTCCGCAGCGGCAGGGCAAGGTAGCCCGCCGCCACCGCAACGGCAAACAGGCAGGAGGGCGCCACAACAATGCAGATGTACAAAATAAAAAAGGGCAGCTTTACCGCGTCGAACACGGCGTTCAGCGCTTGCTCCACCTCCGCAAAGGGGCGGCCGTTTTTCAGCATGGTTTTGTACAAAAGCGGAAAGCAGCACAGCAGAACATGAATAAAAATGCCGCCCACGCTGCCCACCATGCTTACCAGCCAAAAGGCCAGGGCAAAGCCGCTGTTGGCCGGGCGCATTTGCAGCGCAAGCGAGGTAAAACCCAAAAAGTATAGCGGCACCCCGGCAGAGGCCAGCAGTATAGACACCTTAAAGCGCCAAGGCGCCATACCGGCCCAGGCGCTTTCCATAAATTTGTAGCGCCCCAGCTTTTCGCTGCCCCGCCCTTTGTAATCAAACAAAATATCTCCGGCGGCGCACAGCATGCCGCCCAAAAAGCCCAGCAGCCCAAAAACAAATTCCACCCCAAAAGCCCCCTTTATTAGCAATTGCTAACCAGTATACAGCAAAAAGAGGGCTTCCGCCAGTGCCGTGGCGTATGTACGCAGCCCTGTGCGCAATGCTGCGTGCAGCCGGGTGCCCATGCCAAAGCAGCTTTTTATGTAAAAAAACCTTACAATGTAGCCCGGCAAGCCACACCGGGGTTGGCAAACCACAAAGTAAATTCAACCCGGCAAAACACAGGTAACCTTTAATACCCGAAATAAGCGGCCCACGCGCGCAGGCCAAATGGCAGGAATACACCTTGCTGCGTGCCACACTCCCCCGCCGAGGCAACGCCGTATTGTTTGCCCCGGCTTATTTGTGCTATACTTTTTACATTAAATATCGGTTTACTGTAAAAAATACCGGTGCCTGTTCAATACGGCCATAGCCGCAGCCTAAAAAAGCCGCCCAACGCGGAAGGGCAATAAACGCATGGCCATTCGCAGCCGCTCGCGCAGCGCCCCTTTGGCAAAACAAAAATTGTAAACCAAGTGGAGTATAAAAATGGATACCTTACCCGGCAGCCTGTTTTTTTATGTTGTAACCATCCCCCTTATTACCTGGGTATTGAAACGGGTAAGCAAAAAAACAAATGAAAAATATGAGGGCCAACTGTTCATTTCCAAAAACTATAAAAAATTTATTCAAACGGCGGCACTTGCTGTAATACTGTTGAGCCTGTTGTTTGTGCTGGTGAACCGTTTCGTTTTCAAACCGGAACAACGGGCAGAACCGGAAGTGCCTTACTTAATTTTATTTTTTTCTCTGTTTCTGGCAATTGAATTTTGCGGCCTGCTGTTTGGCACCTACAAGGTAAATGTATTCGAACATTATTTTATAAAATCAAAATTCGGAATTAAAAAGAAGTATGAATATTCTAAAATAACCGCCGTAAAAATAGACCACAACAAAGACCTGCACTTCTATATTAACAGGAAAAAGGTGATGTGGCTTCCGCGCGATATTGTAGGCATAAAGGAGTTTACACAAATTATAAAGGCCCACGGGCTGGAAATAACCGAAAAAGAAAAAAGCTTTCTGATGAAATTGTCTGATATGATACAGTGAAAGCGAAACAGCCGGAAAATACCTTCCCAGCATGCTGCCGCTTTTAGGGCCGGCCTTACCGCAAACGCAAAAGGGAGCAGCCATAGGCCGCTCCCTATTCATAAAAAAGCCAAAATTTACCATAACCCTTTGCGTGTAAAATATGTAAGGTGCCGCAGCCTTCTCAAAGGCCGTAAGCGCACTCGGCGTGGGGCATGGGTGTTCACATGGGCCGCCTTGCGGCTCTTCACAAGGCAAGGCCTTGCGGCACAAACACGGGAATGGCACACTTTGCATACTGCACCAAACAAAGCAAACCCCGGTTTAATTGCATGGGCTTTAAATTTTTATTCAGCCGTCCAACCATCCACAATAGGCGGCTGGCCCGGCTTGTATTCGTTTTGGCAGCCGGGTATGCCTTGGTATCCGTTTTTTGAACCGATGGCGGCATGGCCTGAAAAGACGACACAGCCCGGAAACTGATATTCTCATAGATACGCAAAACGATGTGGCCTTAAGCTACACCAATGCAAAAATTGCCGGATAAAAACGGGTTGGAGTTATAAAATTCTCAAATTCCATACTTCCAATCCGCATGCGGGCCAAGTCAATTCCGGGTATCACTCTCTTTTAAAATGTAGCTTTGAACCATCACGTCCCCA
>JBKEBR010000270.1:0-7067 GCA_047973285.1 Oscillospiraceae bacterium
AAAACAACCTCTCTATTGAAGGTTGAACGGCTTCAGGAATTTATATACATCTTCGGCATTTCCGTCCATGTCCATGCTCACGGTGGTGTATACCCAGCCCTCTACCTTCTCCGGGTCTACCCCCGCCTCAATAAACGGCTCGGGGTTCAGCACAAACACAATGTCCTTGTCCTGGTTTTCACCCGTAACGCTGTTTTCTTCGATATTTTTGGCCCACTCAAACATGTTGCCGCCGCCAAGGCTTACATTATAATGGTCAAGGGCGGTGTGGTAGCCAATGGCGCTGCGGTAATGGCTTACAATTTGCTCGTAAGCCGCCAGGGGGGTAGGTGCGCCCTGGTAGGCAAGCGCGTCGCTGCCCAGCTTGGTTCCAACAACCAGCTTGCCCTGGCTGAGCACATACCCTTCGGGCAGCCTGCTTACCTCCAGCCCCGCGTTCAAAAAGGGCTCTGCCTCAAACGCAAGCATCACGTCGTACAGGGGGCTGCTGCTGTAATCCTGGCTCCAGATGAAACGGGCGGAACCGTCCGGCGCTGCCAGCGACCAGCCCCCGTTTTCTTCATCGGCCTGTACATTGCCGGGGGCCGCGTTTAGCACCGCTTCAAAAGCCGCGGCCGAATCTTTGCCAACCACATCAAGGCCCCCTGCCGTTTTCACAAGCACCAGCACAATGGCTGCCACCAGCAGAACCGCCACACCGGCAATAACAATTGCTTTTTTATTTTTTTTCATGCAGATACCCCCTTATTCTTTTGGGCCAGCGGCTTAAAGCGTTTGAGCCGCAGCGCATTGGTAAGCACCGAAACAGAGCTCAGACTCATGGCGGCCGCCGCAAACATTGGGTTGAGCAGCGGCCCGCCGAACAGGTACAAAACACCCGCCGCAATGGGAATGCCAATTACATTGTAGCCAAACGCCCAAAACAGGTTTTGCTTGATGTTGCGGATGGTTTTTTTGCTGAGCTGGATGGCGGTGGGCACGTCGAGCAAATCGGACCGCATCAGCACAATATCGGCCGATTCCATGGCCACGTCGGTGCCCGAGCCAATGGCAATGCCAATGTCGGCCTGTGCCAGGGCGGGCGCATCGTTAATGCCGTCGCCAACCATGGCAACCTGGCGGCCCTCGGCCTGCAATTTTTTCACCTCGCTGGCCTTGTCTTTGGGCAGCACCTCTGCCAGCACGCGGCGAATGCCAACCTGCTTTGCAATGGCCCCCGCGGTTTTTTGGTTGTCGCCCGTAATCATGGCAACCTCTATGCCCATTTGGTGCAGCGCTTCAATGGCAGCCTTGCTGCCCGGCTTTACAACATCGGCAACCGCCACAATACCCGCCAGGCTGCCGTTTATGGCAATATACATGGGGGTTTTGCCCTCCCCTGCCAGCGCGTCGCTTGCCTCTTCCAGCGCCGCAAGGGAAATTTTGCTCTCCTCCATCAGCTTGCGGTTGCCCGCCAAAACCGCCTTTCCCTGAATAACGGCCTCTATGCCCCGGCCGGTAAGCGAATTGAACTGCTCGGCCTGAAATAGCTCTAACCCGGCGTCCTCTGCCCCATGCACAATGGCCTGCCCCAAAGGGTGCTCAGAGTTCTTTTCGGCAGAGGCCGCAATTTGCAGCAGGCTGTTTTTGTTAAATTCGCCCGCTGCCAGTACATCGGTTACGGCGGGCTTGCCCTCGGTAATGGTTCCGGTTTTATCAAGAATAATAGAGTTGATTTTGTGGGCGGTCTCCAGCGCCTCGCCGCCCTTTATCAAAATGCCGTTTTCGGCGCCCTTGCCGGTGCCCACCATAATGGCGGTGGGGGTGGCAAGCCCCAGCGCGCAGGGGCAGGCAATTACAAGAACCGAAATGAAAATGGTGAGGGCAAATTCCAAATCTCCGCCCGTGCCAAAGTACCATGCTATACCCGCCAAAAGCGCAATGGCGCAAACCACCGGCACAAAATAACCGGACACGATGTCTGCCATTTGCGCAATGGGCGCCTTTGAGCCCTGGGCGTCCTCCACCAGCTTTATAATTTGCGCAAGGGCGGTGTCGCTGCCAATTTTTTCCGCCCGGAAACGAATGCTGCCGGTGGTATTCAGCGAGGCGGTATACACGGCGTCCCCGGCCTTTTTGTCTACCGGCATGCTTTCGCCGGTAAGCATCGATTCGTCAATGGCGGTGTGGCCCTCCACCACCGTGCCGTCCACCGGAATTTTTGCCCCCGGCCTTACCACCAGCACGTCCCCAATTTCCACCTCGTCAATGGGAATTTCCTTTTCCTGCCCGTTTTGCAGCACAATGGCGGTTTTGGGCGCAAGGCCCATCAGCTTTTTAATGGCCTCGCTGGTGCGGCCCTTGGACACGGCCTCCAGCATTTTCCCCAGCAGAATTAAGGTTATAATAACGCCCGCCGTTTCATAATACAGGTGCTCTACGGCCATAAAATTGCCCTTCGCAATCAGCCAGGTGTTGTAAAGGCTGTACAAAACGGCAGCGGTTGTGCCTATGGCAATCAGCGAATCCATATTGGGGCTGCGCTGCCACAACGCTTTAAAGCCAATGGTGTAAAATTTATACCCCACGCCAATAACCGGGGCCACCAGCAACAGCTCTGCCAGGGCGTAAATTAAAGAAAATTGCATGGGGTCCAGCCCTGCCGGAAAGGGAAGGCGAACAACCTTGATCATGGGCACCATGGCAATATACAAAAGCGGCAGAGAAAACACCGCGGAAATAATAAACTTTATTTGCAGGGTTTTTATCTCTTTTTGCTTGCGGGCCCTGTCTTCGTCCACGGCATCGGCCCTGTTTATCTCAAGCGCCTTATACCCAATTTTTTCAATGGCCTCCCGAATGGAAGACAGGCGCAGCGTTTGCGGCTGGTAGGCAACGGTGGCCTTTTCGGTGGCAAAATTCACCGACACACTGTTTACCCCGTCCAGCTTTTTCACCGCTTTTTCAATGCGCTGGGCGCAGGCCGCGCAGGTCATGCCGCCAATGGGAATGGTTACGCTGCTGCCCTCGGCTTTTTCCGCAGCCTCATACCCTATTTTTTCCACAGCCGCCTTAATACCGGCAAGCTGCACCACGCCCTCATCATATTCCACAAACAGCTTTTCGCTGGCCAGATTTACCGAAGCCTGCCCAATACCGGGGAGCTTGCCCACCGCTTTTTCTATTCTTTGTGCACAGGCGGCACAGGTCATGCCCCTGATGTCAAGTACCTTGTTTTCCACTGTGTAAACCACCTCACTTGCAACGTTAACCCCCATGCTTTTAATGGGGCTTGTTCGGAACTGCTTTTATTATAAATTCATATTTCAATTTTAGGAAGTACGCACTATTTTGGTAAATACTATACAAATGGATAGTATGGCTTTTACGGCCCGCCTTTTGGCAAAGCCACACGCGCCGCACTTGCCGCGGCTTTGCCTGCCCTGCGCCCGGCAAAATGCAGCCGCCTTGACGGGTGGGCCCCCGCATGCTATTTTATAGAAAGTAACCGTCTTTTAGAAAGTATTATTCCTTTTGCACATTTGGCTGCGCCAACACCCTAGGAGGTTTTGCAATGGCTTGCGAGCATGCACAATACAACTGCCCCGTGGGGGCAACCCTGAACATTGTGGGGGGCAAATACAAGGCCCTGGTTCTATGGCACCTAATAGGCTCTACCCTGCGCTTTGGGGAGCTGAGCCGCCTGATTCCCCAGGCAACCCCCAAAATGCTGACCCAGCAGCTTCGTGAATTGGAGGCAGATAACCTTGTAATTCGCACGGTGTACCCCGTGGTGCCGCCCAAGGTGGAATACACCCTGACGAGCCTTGGCTACAGCCTTCGGCCCATTCTGGAAAGCATGTACAGCTGGGGAAAGGGCTACCTGGAAGAAAATGGGCACGAGGTAAATTGCTCTATGAAGGCCGCGAACTAGCCCGCGGCCCAAAACACCCGGCGTTGCTAGTTTTACCCGGCCGCCCGGCAAATTGCTTCCAGGCAGGGCGCACCCTGCGGAAAACAGGGCGCGCCCTGTTTAGCCCTCTTAGGGCGGGCCGCCCTTTTGCCGCCCCTGCCCCCGGGTATTAGTACGAGCTTTTCCAGTTGGCAAAAATACCCTTCGATTCTTTCAGAAACTCATACGAAACCGTAATGGAGTCTTCCGTTACGGTTTTGTCTTCATCAAAAATGGGCCAGGGGTTGCAGCCGCCCGCCTCTATTTCTACCTGGCTTGTGAGGAATTGGTTGCCGCAATTTTGGCAAACCAGCACCTCGCCCTGTTGCTTGTAATAACCCCGGCCAGAACTATAGCAAACCTGGCAGGTGTTAAACGCCGTGCGAATTTCGCCGTTCTGCGTTTTTACCGCCAGCACCTCCATGCGGGTGCCGTCCACATCCACCGGGTAAAATTTTGCAGTTTCAGACAATTCCCCAATGGGAATAACAAGGTCTTGGTTGGCCGCTGCCGCCGGCGAAACAGAGGCTGCCGGGGTGGCAGCGCCGCTGCCCTTTACATTCACCCATACCGCCCCCGCAACCAGCAGTACCACAAGGGCGCCTACAATGCCAACCGGCAAGGCCCAGCTGTTTTTAGGCGCTGCTTTTTTACCGGCGGCGGATGTTTTTCCGCGGCGGTTTTGTTTTTTTGCCATACTATATTCCTCCTGTCAGGTTTTGTTTTCCATATTGCCCAAAGCGGGGGGCCCGCTGTGTTCGCCCGCCCGTTTTTCCCTTTTTTCGCGCAAGCAGAATATGGCGGCCACAATGCCCACTGCCGGCAAAATGCAGTGCCAATGGCTTAGCAAAAAATTCATATTTCCACCTCTTTCCTTATTTATATAGTAAAAAGCAAAACCACTTGTACCGTTGGTTATTTTTTTTAACGCCACAATTGCAACACGCCCGGCTGCCGCCCCGCGCTTTGGTGTGTGCCACCGGCAGAGCCGCAAAAGGCCCGCCAACAGCCACTTTGAAAAAATGCGGCTACGCGGAGGGGGCCTGTGCCGGTTCCACCACCGTAATGGTGCTGCGAATCATCCCCATCCAGCAGCTGTAAGAAAAGGTACCGGTTTCCTGCGGCGTAAATTCAATTACATTTTCTCCGGTTTTAAACTGGTGTTCAATGCCGTAGGCCGGAATGAACATGCGGTTGTTGCAGCCGTTTAGGCTGCCCTCGGGGGCTGTAATTGTCCATTGTACCGGCGTGCCTGCCTCCACCGTAATGGCGGGGTACCGCCCGGAAGTAAGGGTGCTGGCAACAAGCTGCACCCCGTTTTCTGTTACAATGCCGGTACCGGCAGAAACGGCTTGAACGGCCGGGGTAGAAGAAGCACCTGGCTGGGGCAGGGAAAGGCCCGAAAGGCTCCACCCTTGCGACAGCATGGACAGGCCCAGCACAACCACCAGCACCGCCCCCACCGTCATTGCTTTATGGGTAAACTTTTTGCCCAGCGCCGAGCTGAGCGCCCCAAGGCCCAGCATAAGCGGCACCGTGCCCATGCTGAACACAAACATGGAAAGCGCCCCCGCAAAAGGGCTGCCGGTAGACAAGGCGTAAATTTGCATTGCCTGCAGCGGGCCGCAGGGCATAAGGCCGTTTAAAAGCCCCACCAGAAAAGGGCCCGTGGCAGCGGCGGTTTTTTGCCCAATTTTATTGGCAATTGCCTTTGGCATTCTTGGCACCAGCCTGCGAAGCCAGGGGAAAATATTCAGCATGCTAAGCCCCATAATAACCATAAACACCCCCGCCGCCAGCTTTAACAGGCCCTGCGCCAGGTTGGAAAAGGTAATGGCGGCGCCCAGCCCGCCAACCACAAACCCCACGGCCGTATACGAAACCACCCGCCCCGCATTGTACAAAAATGCCGGGCGAAAGGTGGCAAAAAAGCCTGCTTTTGCCTCTGTTTGCGCCGCCTGGGGAATACATTGCGACAGGTTGATTCCGCCGCACATGGCCACACAGTGAACCGAGGTAAGCAGGCCAATAACAAACAGCATGCCATAGCCCATATTGGCACCGGCCAATTGGCTGGGCACAAACAAATTTAAAACACCGGTTTGCTGCAAAACCGCATAACCGGCAACAATAACAAGCAAAAGCCCCGCAATGCGCCGAATACCGGGGCTGCCCGGCTGCGCCCCGCTTAAAACCTTATAGCCAAGCCCCTGTACAACATTGGCAATTTCGGCGGGGGTTATGCGGCCGCCGTCGTAGGTAACCTCGGCCGTGCCAAGGCTGTAGCTTACCCTGGCGCTTTTTACCCCTGCTGTTTTGCGAAGCTTTTTTTCTATTTTGTTTTGGCAGTTCACACAGGTCATTCCGCCAATGTGCAGCTTTTTGTTTTTAAAAACAGATTCCATCCGGCAGCCTCCCCCGCAATTCTGGAATACAGTATACCCGCCCAGTTTGCAGAAATTATGGAGATAAAAAATTGCCCCGCCGCCGGGGGCGGCAGGGCGGGGTTTAAAACAGTGCCGCCGCCTTTTTTGGGGGAATCTTCTTCCTTTTCCCATCTTATTGCCAAGGGCCTTGTGCCGCCGGGTTGTTTCCCTTAACGGCAACAAAAAGGAAGAGGCGCCGCTTTGGCGGCGCCTCTTCCTTTTTGTATTGGCCAAATTCACCTGCCGCTGCGCAGGGCCACCGCGGTGCGGGGCTTTTGCCGCGGCAATGCGGGCAATACCCGCCCGGCAGGGGTTTAATGCCCTTGCCCTGTAAAAAGCCGGGCCCCCCGCCGCAGAATAAAATCAGGCGATGTACGCCTTCAGCATCCACAAAAGCTTTTGGTATTGGGCCAGGTAGTCGTTGAATTGGTCGGCGGTTGCGCCGTCCCCGGCTTCTTCCGCCAGTTCCACAACCTCTTTGCTGGCCTGAACCCAGGCCTCCACATCGGCAATCAGGCCCTTTACCGTATCCTCAGAGGAAACGGGCTCGTCTGCCAATTCCTGTACCGTGGCCATGCTCAAAGCCTTTTTTAAGCTTGCCACCGGCGCCTGCTCCAGGGCCAAAAGACGCTCGGCCACATCGTCAATAATTTGGGCTGTTTGGTCGTACAGCTCCTCCAGCTTGGCGTGCAGGGTAAAAAAGCTGCGGC
>JBKEBR010000271.1:0-4656 GCA_047973285.1 Oscillospiraceae bacterium
GGGGGGCGGCCCCGCAAAATTAAAAAGAAAAAGAACGGGCAGCCTGTAGGGCCGCCCGTTCTTTTTTGTTAAAAAAGTTCCGAAGCAGCACAACCTGCTTCGGAACAAACGCATCAACATTTCGCTGGGGGTCGCAATGGGACACCACAAGAAAATTGCAGGCGCGGTGCCGCCAAGGCCGCCGCCTGCCGGGTACTGTGCATCACCGGGCCCGGTTAAAGTCAAAAAAAACTGCCCAAAAGCCCAAAAAATTACCACGCTGCACAAGCGGGAAATAAAAAAAATCGCTGCGGCGCTGTAAAATTGCCGCACAGCCAACCACACCCGCTTTGTATATTTTTTTGTATTATAACACTTTTTTGTTGTGTTTTTCCAGCACACAAATCATTAAATTTTGCAGGGGCTTTTAATAAAGAAGCAAAGCGGGAAATATAAAAAATATTTTTTAGCATAAATAAAATTTTTGCAATTGAAAAGTCGGACTATTGCAAAGTGCGCGGTTCAATGTATAATAGAAGATACATTCGAATATTTTTTGAAAATAATTCGTTTTTTTTCAAAGGCAACGGGAGGCTTTGATGAAACTGATCAAAACGGTGGATGCCGAAGGGCATGTCCTTTGCCACGACTTAACCCGCATTGTAAAGGGCGTTACCAAGGGCGCGGCCTTTCGCAAGGGGCATGTTGTAACCAAAGAGGATATTCCAATGCTGCTCTCCATGGGCAAGCAGGCCCTTTATGTGTGGGAAAAACAAGAGGGTATGCTGCATGAAAACGATGCGGCAGACATTCTTTACGCCATTTGTGCCGGGGCGCACATGCAGCCCACCCCGGTAAAAGAGGGCAAAATAGAGGCCATTGCCGAAGAGGACGGCCTTCTGCTGGTGGATACCGAAAAGCTGCGGGCCATCAATTCCCTTGGCCAAATGATGATTGCCACCCGCCGCAACGGAAGCCCGGTAAAAAAGGGCGACAAGCTGGCGGGAACGCGGGTTATTCCCCTGGTAATTGAACAGCAGAAAATGGAAGAGGCAAAACAGGCCGGGGGCGGGCAGCCGGTTTTAACCCTGTACCCTTATAAGAAAAAGAAGGTGGCCGTGGTTACCACCGGCAGCGAGGTGGCCAGCGGCCTGATTCAGGACACCTTCACCCCGGTGCTGGTGGAAAAGGTGGCCGAATTTGGGGCCGAGGTTACCGGCCATGTTGTGCTGGGCGATGATGACGCCGCGGTAACCAAGGCAATTCACACCTTTTTGGGGCAGGGCGCTGACATGGTGCTGTGCACCGGCGGCATGAGCGTGGACCCCGATGATAAAACCCCCCTTGCCATTAAAAATACAGGGGCCGCCATTGTTTCCTACGGGGCGCCGGTGCTGCCGGGGGCCATGTTTCTTTTGGCCTATGCCCAAAACAACGTGCCGGTTTTGGGGCTGCCCGGCTGTGTTATGTATGCGGGCCGCACCATTTTTGATATTGTGCTGCCCTACCTCATGGCAGACGTGCCGGTTACCGGCAGTATGCTGGCGGGGCTTGGGCACGGCGGGCTGTGCCTGAACTGCGCTGCCTGCATTTACCCCAACTGCTCGTTCGGGGCAGGCGTTTAACCAGGGTGCATCGGCAGCTTTCTTGCCGTGGCAATACCGTATGTCCACAAGATTAAAGGAGGATTTCGAATGAAAAACAAGCTTTTTGCCCTTGCCGCATCGGTTATGGCGGCCGCCCTGCTGTTCAGCGGCTGCTCGGGTGCTGCTTCCAGCGCCTCTTCCGCCCCTGCCAGCGTGGCCCCCAGCAGCGCGGTGTCCAGCGAAGAAACCCACGAGCCGGTTACCATTTTGGTGGCCGCTGCCGCCAGCCTTGAAAAATCCTACACCACAGACCTGATTCCCCTGTTCCAGGAAAAATACCCCTGGATTACGGTGGAAGGCACCTACGACAGCAGCGGCAAGCTGCAAACCCAAATTGAAGAGGGCCTTGAGGCCGACGTGTTCATGAGCGCCGCCACCAAGCAGATGACCGCCCTTTCCGACGCGGGCCTTGTAGACGCCGCCAGCGTTGTGCCCCTGCTGGAAAACAAAATTGTACTCATTGCCCCGGCAGATTCCGCCACCACCGTTACCTCCTTTGAGCAGGCTGCCGACGCGGCCACCATTGCCATTGGCGACCCCGAAAGCGTGCCCGCAGGCCAGTATGCCGAAGAGGCCTTTACCAGCCTTGGCATTTGGGACGCGGTTCTTGCAAAGGCCAGCCTTGGCACCAACGTAACCGAGGTGCTCAACTGGGTTGCCGAGGGCAGCGCCGAAGTGGGCGTTGTGTATGCAACCGACGCGGCCACCAACGAAAATGTAAAAATTTTGGCGGAAGCCCCCGAAGGAAGCCTGGCCCAAAAAATTATTTACCCGGTGGGTATTGTGGCCGCCAGCAAAAACCAGGAGGCCGCCCAGCTGTTTGTAGAGTTCCTGCAATCTGCTGAAGGGCTTGCCATATTCGAAAGCTACGGCTTTACCCCCAACGCGTAAAAACGCTTCGCCAAAGGCGGCAGGGCGTTCACACCCCACGGTTTTGGATTCAGAAACAGATAAAAGGCCGTGCCAATACGTTGTGTATTGCCACGGCCTTTTTACATTGCAGGGCAAAGAAACAATGGTGGCGCGGGCAAGCGCCGGTAAAAGTGTTTTTCGCCATAGCGTAAAAAATTGTTGTTTCACAAATTTTATCGAAAACGCAACAAAATAATTTTGCCGGCGGTGCCTGCGCTGTGGCCGGCCCGGTTGCCCTAAGCCCTTGGCCGTGGGGCTGCCCCTGTAAAACCCATTCAGCAAAGGAGTGCCCAAATGGACTACAGCCCTATTTTTATCTCGTTGAAAACAGCTGCCGCCTCCATTTTCATCACCTTTTTTCTTGGCCTTTGGGCGGCGCGGGCCGTGGTAGCCATCAAATACGAAAAGGTTAAAATGGTGCTGGACGGCCTTCTTACCCTGCCGCTGGTGCTGCCCCCCACGGTGGCGGGTTTTTTCCTTTTGTATCTCTTTGGGGTCAAAAGGCCCATCGGCCTGTTTTTTATAGAATACTTCAATTTTAAAATTGCCTTTTCCTGGGCGGCCACGGTGCTGGCGGCCGTAACCATTTCGTTCCCGCTCATGTACCGCTCGGCCCGCGGCGCCTTCGAGCAGGTTAACCCCGACCTTGTAAGCGCCGCCCGCACCCTTGGCATGCGGGAGGGCAAAATTTTCTGGCGGGTGGTTTTCCCGGTGGCGCTGCCGGGGGTGGCCAGCGGCGGGGTGCTGGCCTTTGCCAGGGGCCTTGGCGAATTTGGGGCCACCGCCATGATAGCCGGCAACATAGCGGGCAAAACCCGCACCCTGCCCCTCGCCATTTATTCGGCGGTGGCGGCGGGCGACATGGACACCGCCGGGCAGTATGTGTGGATTATTCTGCTCATCTCTTTCCTGGTGGTGGTCAGCATGAACTGGTTTACCTTTAAGGGCAGCCGCGGCACCGCCGCCGGGGGGGTGCGCAAATGAGCCTGGAAGTAAACATTGTAAAACGGCTTAAGGGCTTTACGCTGGAGGTGAATTTTTCCAGCGCCAAAGAGCCGCTGGCCATTTTGGGGGCCTCGGGCAGCGGCAAAAGCATGACGCTTCGCTGCATTGCGGGCATCGACACCCCCACCGAAGGGCGCATTGCCGTAAACGGGCGGGTATTGTTCGACTCGAAAAATAAAATTAACCTGCCGCCCCGGCAGCGCCGCATTGGGTATTTGTTCCAGCAGTATGCCCTTTTCCCCAATATGACGGTGCTGCAAAATGTTACCTGTGCCCTGCAGGGGGCAGACAAAAAGGAAAAGGCAGAGCAACAGCTGGCGCGCTTTAGCCTGCAAGGGCTTGCGGGGCGCTACCCCGCCCAGCTTTCGGGGGGGCAGCAGCAGCGGGTGGCCCTGGCGCGCATTTTTGCCAGCGAGCCCGAGGCGCTTTTGCTGGACGAGCCGTTTTCGGCCTTGGACGCACACCTGCGGGAGAAAATGCAGCTTGACATGATGGAACTTTTAAAGGGCTATGGAGGCGACGCCATTATGGTAACCCACAGCCGCGACGAGGCCTACAAGCTTTGCCCCCACCTTTTGGTGGTGGAGGATGGCCGGGCCATTGCCCAGGGCAGCACCCGGCAAATGTTTTTGGCCCCGGGGCGCACGGCGGTGGCGCAGCTTACGGGCTGCAAAAATATTTCCCGCGCAAAGCCTCTTTCCGAAAACACCGTGCTGGCCGAAGACTGGGGCCTTACCCTGCGGGTGGAAGCGCCCATTCCCGAGGGCCTTTCCCATGTGGGCGTTCGCGCCCACGACTTTGCCCCTGCCGGGGCGGAGGGTTTAAACGCCTTTCCCGTTGTGCTGCACAGCCGGGTGGAAAGCCCCTTTGAATGGAGCGTGCTGTGCGCCCATGAAAAAGGCCCGAGAACAGAGGAAAGCGAGCTTTGGTGGAAGTATGGCAAGGGCGAAAGCATAGAGCCCGCGCCGAAATACCTTGCGGTAAACCCCCGCAATGTACTATTATTAACCTAAGTAAATGCCGAACCAAGGTGCCGAAAGGCCCTGCAGGCGCTTTGCCCGCTGTTTTGCCGCCTTATGCCGGAAAAAAAGCAAAAGCGCCGCCAACCTTAAAA
>JBKEBR010000272.1:0-7341 GCA_047973285.1 Oscillospiraceae bacterium
ATTGTAGCACAGGAATTTGGCCTGCCGTGTAAAATGAACGGCAAAAACCGGTAAATTTTGCGTTTTGAAAAAACAGCCCCAATCAGGCCGGCAAAATAATTCGCCTGCTTTTGGCTTTGTGAGCGCCTTTGGCACTTCAGGCCGGACGGCAGCAGCCTCTTTCGCCTTTTATGCGTGGCTTTTGCCCTGAACAAAGGCAGGCAAAACTTTTGGGCCGCAAAAAAACCGCACCCCGTATTTTCAAATACGGGGTGCGGTTTTAAAAATTGTTAAAACAAGCTCAGCCCTGGCTTGCCGCCACCGCGCAGGCAACGGTGGCCCCTACCATGGGGTTGTTGCCCATGCCAATAAGGCCCATCATTTCCACGTGGGCGGGCACCGAGGAGGAACCCGCAAACTGGGCGTCGCCGTGCATACGGCCCATGCTGTCGGTTAAGCCGTAGCTGGCAGGGCCCGCGCCCATATTGTCGGGGTGCAGGGTGCGGCCGGTGCCGCCGCCCGAAGCAACGCTGAAATACTTGTTGCCGGTTTCCAGCGCCCACTTTTTGTAGGTGCCGGCCACCAGGTGCTGGAAGCGGGTGGGGTTGGTGCTGTTGCCGGTAATGGAAACCTGCACGCCCTCCTGCTTCATAATGGCAACGCCTTCCAGTACGTCGTTGGCGCCGTAGCACTTTACCGCGGCGCGCTCGCCCGCGGAAAAGGCTTTTTCATTTACAATGTTCAGCTCGCCGTTTTCAAAGTCGTAGTCGGTTTCCACATAGGTAAACCCGTTGATACGGCTGATGATATAGGCGGCGTCTTTGCCAAGGCCGTTCAAAATAACCCGCAGGGGCTTGGTGCGGGCCTTGTTGGCGGTTTTGGCAATGCCAATGGCGCCTTCGGCGGCGGCAAAGCTTTCGTGGCCCGCCAAAAAGGCAAAGCACTCGGTTTCATCGCGCAGCAGCATGGCGCCAAGGTTGCCGTGGCCAAGGCCCACCTTGCGCTGTTCGGCAACCGAGCCGGGAATGGTGAAAGCCTCCAGCCCTTCGCCAATAGCGGCAGAGCATTCGGCGGCATTTTTAATGCCGCGCTTTACGGCAATGGCGGTGCCAAGGGTATAGGCCCACACCGCGTTGTCGAAGCAAATTTGCTGTACGCCCTTTACAATTTTTTCTACATCGATGCCCTTTTGGAGGAGCATGTCGCGGCAATCGTCCAAGGTGCCAAGGTCGTTCGCTTTCAGGCAGGCCTCAATTTTAGGCATGCGGCGGTTTTGGTTTTCAAAAGTAGCCATTCTATTCTCCTCCTCCCTTATTCTTCGCGCGGGTCAATGTATTTAACCGCGCCATCCTCTGCGGCAAAACGGCCATAAGTGCCTTTGCTTTTCTCGTAGGCCTCCTTGGGGTCTTTGCCGTGGCGGATGTCTTCCAGCATTTTGCCAAGACGTACAAATTCGTACCCAATTACTTCGCTGCCCGCGTCCAGCGCCATGCGGGTAATATAGCCTTCGGTAAGCTCCATATACCGCACGCCCTTGGCTGTGGTGGAATAAATGGTGCCGGTCATGCTGCGCAGGCCCTTGCCAAGGTCCTCCTGGCCGGCGCCAATGGGCAGGCCGTCTTCCGAAAAGGCGGTTTGGGTGCGGCCATAAGAAATTTGCAGGAACAATTCCCGCATGGCAACGTTGATGGCGTCGCACACAAGGTCGGTGTTCAAGGCTTCCAGAATGGTTTTGCCGGGCAGAATTTCGCCCGCCATGGCGGCCGAGTGGGTCATGCCCGAGCAGCCGATGGTTTCCACCAGGGCCTCTTCAATAATGCCGTTTTTAACATTCAAGGTAAGTTTGCAGGCGCCCTGTTGCGGGGCGCACCAGCCCACGCCGTGGGTAAGGCCGCTAATGTCTTTTACATCGTACGCCTTAACCCATCTGCCCTCTTCCGGTATGGGGGCAGGCCCGTGGTTCGGGCCCTTGGTTACAGGGCACATGTGCTCGACTTCATGGGTGTAGGTCATAAAGCAATGCTCCTTCTGTTTTCAAATTTGTTTCCCGTTCGTCTCCCGTTGATGGCTTGCCTTTGGCCTTTCCGTTTGCCAAAGTTTTAACACATCCTGTCTATTATATAGCTTCACCAGGGCTATTTCAAGTTGTTTTGTTGCGCGGGCGGGCCGTGCGGCAAAGCGGGGTTCTTGGCGGTATTGCACAAATTAAAAACATCATTTTTAACGTTTTACCCAACATTATTCATTGCGGTTTACCGGTGCATTTGGTACAATAGAAACATCGGTGATGCCCCCGGCATTCATGGCAGCCAACATTATATATTGGGAGGATTGTGCGCGTATGGATATGCATGATTTTAAATTAAAGGACTTTTTGGATGTGCTTGATTCCTGCGAAGGCGACGTGTTTTTGGTAACCGACGAAGGCGACCGCCTGAACCTGAAAAGCAAGCTGATGCAGCTGATTGGTTTTACCAAGCTGATTGAGGGCGGCTTTGTTTCCCACGCCCACATTGAATGCTCCAACAAAGCCGACGAGCAAAAGCTTTTCCGCTTTAACCTTTTCGGCGAAAGCGGCATTCAGGCAAAATAGCACCGCGCCTTCTTTTGCGGCAATGGCAAAGGGCCCCGCTTGCGGCGGGGCCCTTTTTGTATGTTTGGCCGGGCGGGCCAATATGCCCGCCCGCGGCGGCTATTCGCTGCGCTGGTATTCCTGCTCGCAATAGGTGCAGCGGTATACCTCGCTGTTTTCCGCCTTATAGAAAACCTGCGGCAGCTCGCGTTCCACCGAGGTAATGCACCGGGGGTTTTTACATTTTACCACATTGGTAACCTTGCGGGGCGGGGCAATTCGCTTTTTTTCCACAATGTGCCCGTTGGAAATAACGTTAACGGTGATGGTGGGGTCTATAAACCCCAGCACGTCAAAGTCCAGGTCAATGGCATCTTCTATTTTAATAATGTCTTTTTTGCCGCTTTTGCTGCTGCGGGCATTGCGGATAACCGCCACCGGGCAGGTGAGCTTTTCCAGCCCCAGCAGGCGAACAATTTCCATGCCCTTGCCTGCGTCGATATGGTCGATCACCACGCCATTTTCAATGCTGTCTATGTTCATTCTTCCACCTCCAAAAGGGTAAGCATAAGCGCCATACGCACATACTTGCCATACAGTACCTGCTTGAAATAGGCGGCCCTGGGGTCGTTGTCCACTTCGGCGGCAATTTCGTTTACCCGGGGCAGGGGGTGCAGCACCATCATGTCGGGCTTGGCAAGCTGCATTTTGGCGGCGTCCAGAATATAGCTGTCGCGCAGGCGCACATAGTCTTCCTCATTAAAAAAGCGCTCGCGCTGAACCCGGGTCATATACAAAACATCCAGCTGGCCAATGGCCTTGTCCAGGTGCTCCACCTCTTCAAAGGGAACGCCCTTGTGGTTCATCTCTTCAATCAGGTAGGCGGGCAGCTTCAGCTCTGCCGGTGAAATAAGCACAAACCTTATATTCGGCCTGCTGAGCAAGGCGCGTACCAGCGAGTGCACCGTGCGGCCAAACATAAGGTCGCCGCAAAGGCCAATGGTAAAGTTTGCAAGCTGGTGCCCCTCGCGCAGCGAGCGGATGGTGAGAAGGTCGGTTAGGGTTTGGGTGGGGTGCTGGTGCCCGCCGTCGCCCGCATTGACAATGGGAATGGTGGCCACCGAGGAGGCAACCTGGGCCGAGCCCTCCTTCGGGTGGCGAATGGCCACAATGTCGGCAAAGTTTTGCACGGTGCGAATGGTGTCGGCTACGGTTTCCCCCTTCGACGCCGAGGACGAATCGGCCGAAGAAAAACCCAGAACACCGCCCCCAAGCTCTAACATAGCAGCTTCAAAACTTAAACGGGTGCGGGTACTGGGTTCATAAAATAAAGTGGCAATTTTTTTACCGTCGCATTTGTGTGCATATCGGGCCGGGTCGGCAATAATTCTATCGGCCAAATCCAGAATGGCATCGGTCTCTTGCAGCGACAAATCGTGCGGTGATATCAGGTGTCTTGGTGTTTTCAAAACAAACCCCCTCCAAGGTAAGCAAATTTTTCTTTTACCTATTATGCCGCAACACCACCCCAAATGCAAGGGTGAACCGAAAGCTTTTTAAAAAATATTTTCAAGAGGGTACGCCCTTTTTAAAAGGGGCAAGGGCTGTGCGGCCCGGCAGGGCGGCACAGGGCAGCGCGCAGAACACCCCCCGTGCCGCCTTAAAATGCTTGCGGGGCACCCTGCCTTGTAAGCGCCACCGGGCCCCGGCCGGCTTTGGGGCAGGTTGCTTTTTGCAGAGCGCCCCGGGCCTGGGGCACATAAACAACGGGCGGCATAGCCCGCCTGGTTTGAAGGCTTTTTTGCCGCCTTGTTTTTTTAGCGTAACCACGCTATGATTAAAATACATACACAACAGGGTTTTGCCGGTGCCGCAGCCATGCGCTGAAGTGCCCCGCCCTATTCCTTATATATAAAGGAGAGGCCACCATGCGCAGCGCCGGAATTCTTTTGCCCATTAGCAGCCTGCCCTCCCCTGGCGGCATTGGCACCCTTGGCAAAAGCGCCTATGCCTTTGTCGATTTTTTGGCCGCGGCGGGGCAAACCCTGTGGCAAATTTTGCCGGTGGGGCCCACCGGCTACGGCGACAGCCCCTACCAAAGTTTTTCCGCCTTTGCGGGCAACCCTTATTTTATTGATTTGGAGCTTTTGGTGAACGACGGCCTGCTGCTGCCCGAAGAAACAGAAGGCTCCTGGGGCGAAAACCCCGCCCGGGTAGACTATGCCCTGCTGTTTGAGCGCCGCTTTGCCCTGCTTGCAAAAGCGGCCGCCCGCCAAAACAAGGCAGCCCCCGCCTATTTGCAGTTTTGCAGCGCCAACAGCGGCTGGCTTGCCGATTACGCCCTGTTTATGGCAATAAAAGAAGCCCACGGGCAGGCAGGCTTTCAGCAGTGGCCGGCCCCCCTGCGTTTGCGGCACCCGCAAGCCCTGAAGGCCGCCATGGCGAAATGGGGCCCCCGGTTCGAATTTTGGCGCTGCCTGCAATTGTTCTTTTTTCGCCAGTGGAACACTCTGAAGCAATACGCCAATAAGCAGGGCATTCGCCTTGTGGGGGATATTCCCATTTATGTTTCCCCTGATTCCAGCGACCTTTGGGCCAACCCCAGGCTTTTTCAGGTGGAAAAAGACGGCAGCCTTTCGGGGGTGGCCGGGGTGCCGCCGGACGCCTTCTCCGAAGACGGCCAGCTTTGGGGCAACCCCCTGTACAACTGGCCTTACCATAAGCGCACCGGCTACCGCTGGTGGCTGCGCCGCCTGGCCCACACCGCCACCTTGTATGATGTCATCCGCATCGACCATTTTCGCGGCTTTGCCGAATACTATTCCATTCCCGCCCAAAACACCACGGCCCGGCAGGGCCGCTGGCTGCCCGGCCCCGGCAAAGATTTTATACACGCCGTGCACAGGGGCCTGCCAAAGGCGGATATTATTGCCGAGGACCTTGGCTTTTTAACCCCCGATGTACGCGAATTGCTTGCCTACAGCGGCTACCCCGGCATGAAGGTGCTGCAATTTGCCTTTGATGGAGGGGCGACAACGATTATTTGCCCCACAACCACCCAAAACACACCGTGGTGTACACCGGCACCCACGACAATGCCACCACCGAGGGCTGGCAGCGTTCTGCCCCGAAGGAGAATCTTCGTTTTGCCCGCCGCTACCTTGCCCTTACCCGTGGGCAAAGCCTTACCGGGGCCATGGTGCGCGCCGCCCTTGCCAGTGTTGCAGGCACCGCCATTATTCCTTTGCAGGACTGGCTTTGCCTTGGTGATGAGGCCCGCATCAACACCCCCGCAACCCTGGGCGGCCGCAGCTGGCAGTGGCGGCTGCTGCCCGGCCAGGTTACCCCCGCGCTTGCGGAAACAATACAGCAAAGCACCGCCGTATACGGGCGCATGCCCGCGGGCGACAGTGCCCGGGCAAACCGGGCCATTGCCGATATTCGCGCCGCAGGTGGGCCGCCCCGCCCATAGGGCTTTCCCTTTGCGCACTTAACCCAACAATTTGCCGCCGTTTTTTTGCGGCGCAGCCACCGGAGGTACCCGCATGAAAATACTGACCTCCCTGCAAATGAAACAAGCCGAAGCGGCGGCCGTGGCCCGGGGCACCAGCTACGGGCAGCTGATGGAAAACGCGGGCGCCGCCGCGGCGGACTTTTTGCGGCAGCTGGCCCGCCAAAAGGTGCTTGCCCACAGGGTTTTGCTGCTGTGCGGCAGGGGCAACAACGCGGGGGACGCCTTTGTAATGGCCCGGCTGCTGGCCGCCAGCGGCTGGCAGGCCGAGCTGCTGCTTTTGTGCGGCACCTCTTTTTCGGAACTGGCAGGGCAAAATTTTAAGCGGCTGCCCCCCGAAGCAAGGGTTTGCAGCCCTGCCGCCGCCAACTTTGCCGCGCCGTTTTTGGTGGATGGAGTATTCGGAACCGGCTTTCACGGCAGCCTGCCCGCCGGGGTTCTGCCCGCCTTTGAAAAAGCCAACGCCGCCGGTGGGGCGCGCATAGCGCTGGATGTGCCCAGCGGCCTCAACTGCGATACGGGCGAAGCCTGCGAAGGCAGCTTTTCCGCCCTGCACACCCTAACCTTTGGGGCGTACAAACCCGCCCTTGTCATGCCCGGCTGCGCCGGGCTGTGCGGGCAGGTGCACTGCCTGCAAATTGGCCTGTAAAACCGGCGCTTTGCCCCGGCGCAACCATAAAAAGCACTTTTTACGCAACCGAGTAAGGCCGGCTTTTCTGCCCTTTGGGGGGTTACCGGCGCTCTTGCCCGCAAAGCTCCCGCGTTTGTTGCCTTCCCTGGATATTCCCAATAAATCCATAGAAAATAAACAAAAAGGAAGTGTTATTGTGCGCAACATGATCATTGGCCAGTCGGGCGGGCCTTCGCCCGCCATCAACGCCTCCCTTGCCGGCGCCATTCAAAGTGCCATGGCCAGCGGCAAAATTGGCAAAGTGTACGGCATGCTGCATGGGCTGGAGGGGCTTCTTGGCAGAAAAATCATCTGCCTTTCCGACCAAATTACCCAGGCGGCCGAATTTGAAATGTTGGTGCACACCCCCGCCATGGTGCTGGGCTCTTGCCGGTACAAGCTGCCCAAAACCCCAAACGAAGACTACCGCCGGGTGCTGGAAACTTTTAAAGAGTACAACATTGGCTACTTTTTTTACTGCGGCGGCAACGACTCGATGGACACCATTGCAAACCTTTCGGCCTTTTTCCGCTCGCAGGGCGAGGATATTAAATGCATTGGCATTCCCAAAACCGTAGACAACGACATTGCCGTTACCGACCATACCCC
>JBKEBR010000273.1:0-3916 GCA_047973285.1 Oscillospiraceae bacterium
ACACCCAGCACCAAAAGGTGCGCGACATTGCCACCTGCTCTACCGAGCTGCGCACCAAAGGTCTGAGCGGAGAGAGAAAACCGCATGAGCAGCTGCTGCAGGTGGTGGCGGAAAATTTAAAAACCACCCCCGACAGGCTGACGAGAGAGGCCGACAATGGAAGCCTGTGCGCCGTTACCTGTGAGGGCGTTAAAAAGCAATTTTTATTGGTCAAGAAAAAAACCAGGCTGATTCGGCTGATAGACCGCGACGGTGTAATTCGGCTGCAAAAGCGCAACGGCACGGTTGCCGGTTGCCTGCCGGCAAAGTGGCGGCAGGTTTTAAATACCCTGCTGGAGGACCACACGGTGTATGGGGACGGCGGGGCCGAAATACCCAATGTGTATGTGGCGCTTGGCAGCCGCATTATCAATTTGGCGGGCATGCAAAGCCATGCACAAATTGTTTCTCTTTTGCAGGTAGAGCTGGGCGGGGTGCAGCCCGATGAACAATTGATTATGGTGTGCACCGAAACCACGGAAAATGAGCGGGGGTAACCCCAAAAGGAGGCCGACCGATGCGTGTGTATCCCTTTCCGGATAAAACAGCCTCGCGGGAGGAGCTGCAAAGAGATTTGCTGTACCATAAAATTCCGCCCGCGGTGCACAGCACTATCTGCGACCGCGCATGGGACACCGGCGTGTGTGCGGCAGAAAGCCTGCTTGCCGAGTATGGGGGCGCTTCTATTCAAGAAATTGCGGCGGCAGAGGGGCTTGCCATAAAAACCGTGGAAAAAGACAATGTGGCGGGCAATGTGCGGTATTTCAGCGAATATTATTCGGGCCGAAAGACCATTTACCTGTATAAAGAGGCCATAAAAAAATGGGCGGGGCACAACGGCTGCAGCTGGGAAGAGGCCGAACGGCTTATTCTTGCGCACGAAATGTTTCACCATTTGGAGTGCAGCCGCCTTGGGGAAACCGCCCGGCAGTACAGTGTGCCAATGCTGCAAATAGGTTCTTTGCGGCTGGGAAAATCTCACATACGCGCGCTTTCTGAAATTGGGGCCCACGGGTTTTCCCACACGTTTTTTCGCCAAAGTGCGCAAAGTGGCCAAAAACCTGCGCAGCCGCTGCAAAACCTTGCGGTGAACGACACGCAGTACGCAGGCAAAAAAATGGCGGATAAAATTTTCAGAGATAATTTTTTGCTGAAAATTTTATCCGGAAAAGGAAGGAAGCATTGATATGAATGTGGAAAAAATGAAAGCCGGCGTGGCGGTAATTGGCGCGGGGCCCGGCGGCATGGCGGCGGCGGTGGCGGCCGCCCGCCAGGGCGCCAGGGTTGTTTTGGTGGAGCGCATGGGTTTTTTGGGCGGGCAGCTTGGCTCGGGCCTTCCTTTTCTGGCCTTTATGGACATGCAAAAAAGGCGCATTGTGGGGGGCCTTGCACAGCAAATGGTAGACAGGCTTGCTGAAATTGGCGGAACCGACAACCACCTTTATTGCCCCTTTCACCTTTCTGTTACCAATATGAACCAGTTTTACACCCGCATTATTTGCTTTGAATGGGCAAAGCAGTACGGCATTGAGGTTTTGCTGCACTGCGAGCTTTCGGGGGCGAGGGTGGAAAACGGAAAACTTCTCTCGGTAACCGTAACCGGAAAAGGCGCCCCCATAGAGCTGGAGGCGGATGTTTTTATAGACGCCACGGGCGACGGTGATTTGGGGTATATGGCGGGCGCCGGTTACGAAAAAGGGCAGGAAGATACCGGAGAGCTGCAGCCCCCCACCCTGATGTTCAACCTGAGCGGGGTGAATTTCGAAGAATTTACCGGCTATTTGGAAAAACACCCCGAAGAGCTTCCCTACGGCATGGGGCTTACCCATATTCGCGAAGGGTACGACGCCGAATATTTCCGCCGCAACCGCGGGTATGTGTTTTTTGGCCTGAAGGCCCTTATGAAAAGGCTGCATGCCGAAGGAAACTGCCCGGTAGACAGGGATACGGTTATTTACATACAGCAGCCCATGCCCGGCACGGTGGCTGTTAACACCATTCGCATTCTCAATTTCGACGGCAGCGATATACACGATTTGAGCCGGGGTGAAATGGAAGCCCACCTGCAAATTCTGCCCCTTATCCAAATGCTGAAAGCCCATGTTCCCGGGTTCGAAAACGCGTACCTCACCTCGGTAAACCCCGGCATTGGGGTGCGGGAATCGAGGCGGATTATGGGCATTCGCAAGCTGCAGCACCCCGACGCCGTCGCGGGGCTTGTGCCCGAAGACGCCATTGCCATTTTCTCGTATTTTATCGACATTCACAGCGGAACCGGAAGCAAAACCTATACCCAAAGCATTCACACCCCGTACGGCGTTCCGTATGGCTGCACGGTTTCAAAGGATGTGGACGGGTTGATGATGGCCGGGCGGTGTATCAGCGTGGACGCGGTAACCTTTGGTTCCTCGCGCATTATGACGCTGTGCATGGCCGTGGGGGAGGGCGCCGGTATTGGGGCGGCGCTTGCCTCGAAGAAGGGCATTTCCCCCAAAGAGGTGAACCCGCTGGAGGTGCGTGAAATTCTGAAAAAGCACGGCGCTATTTTATGCGTGGAAGACGCCGAATAACAAAAAGGAGAAACACAATTATGGCTTTGCCAAAAACAATGAAAGCGCTTGTGGCGAACAATGAAAATGAATATATGCTGGACCTGCATTTTCCCACCCCTCAATGCGGGCCGGATGATATAATTATAAAAACAGAAGGCTGCGGAATATGCGCCGGGGACTTAAAATGTGAGCATGGCGCCGCCATGTTTTGGGGGGACGAAAGCCAGCCCAGCTGGGTAGAGCCGCCTTTTGTGCCGGGGCACGAGTTTGTTGGCATTGTGGCGGAAATTGGTGAAAATGTGGAAAAATTTGTGGTGGGCGACAGGGTGGCGGCCGACCAGATTGTGCCCTGCGGCGAATGCCGTTTTTGCAAAACGGGAAAATACTGGATGTGCCAGCCGCATAAAATATTCGGCTTCTTCAAAGATTTGAACGGCGGAATGGCAGAGTACGTGCGCCTGCCCGGCAACGCGGTGGTGCATAAGGTGCCAAAGGAACTGGATATTGCGAAAGTGCTGCTGATTGAGCCCTACGCCTGCTCCAAGCACTGTGTGGACAGGGCGCAGATTGAGTGCGAGGATATTGTGGTTTTATCCGGCGCCGGCACACTGGGCCTTGGCATGGTTACCTACGCCAGGCTGCGCAGCCCCAAAAAGCTGATTGTGTTGGATATGATTGACAGCAGGCTGGAAAAGGCGAAGGAATTTGGGGCGGATATTGTATGGAACCCCTCAAAAGTGGATGTGGTGGCCGAAATTATGAAGCTGACCGATGGCTACGGCTGCGACATTTACATAGAGGCCACAGGGCACCCGTCCTCGGTAACGCAGGGCATGAGCATGATACGCAAGCTGGGCCGGTTTGTGGAATTTTCGGTGTTTGGCGCGCCCACAACGCTGGACTGGTCCATTATTGGCGACCGCAAGGAACTGGATGTTCTGGGGGCGCATTTATCGCCCTACTGCTTCCCCTTCGTCATTGAAAAAATTGCTGACGGAACCCTGGCAACCGGCGGTGTGGTGAGCAAAATTTACCCATTGGAAAAATGGGAGGAGGCCTTTGAGGCCGCCACCGGCAAACACGGAGACTTAAAGGTGGCATTTACATTTTAAAAGGAGGCTGCCATGCACTATTTAATTGGCACCGACATTGGAACCTCGGGCACAAAAACAATTGTTATGGATACCGAAGGCCGCCTTATTTCACAGGATTTGCAGGAGTATGACGTGCTTACGCCAAAGCCGCTGTGGGCCGAGCAGTGGCCCGAGGTATGGGTGCGGGCGGCAAAGGCCTCCATCCGCAACGCGGTTAAAAAGGCGGGCGCC
>JBKEBR010000274.1:0-1587 GCA_047973285.1 Oscillospiraceae bacterium
CACGGCGGTGAGAACATCGTCAAAAAAAGGGTTGCTGCTGGTGCCTCCAAACAGAACAAAGGCAATTTTAAGGTTTTTTTTGCGAATGGAAAGAGATTTTCCCACCCGGTTGGGGCTGTAATTTACAGCGGCCGCAATTTCCCGCACCTTGGCAGCGGTTTCGGGGTTTACCACCCCTCTGTTGTTCAGTACACGGTCTACCGTGCCCCGCGACACCCCTGCCAAGCCGGCAATCTGTTTAATAGTAGCCAATGGTTACCCCCGAAGGAATATTGTAGTATTTACCCCCACTATACGGCATTGGTATGGCGGTTGTCAAGAAATTTGCCCGTGCACAATTGTATTTTGTCCAGCTTCTTCCAATGCAAATCAAAAAAATATAATTTCAGGGCAAATGGCTTGTTGCAGCAGCAGAATCGGGAAAGAAAAAAAGAAGGAAAAACAAAATGGCTTGTGAAGAAATATGTTGGATTGTTACGAGAGTGCACAAGCACACTTGACAAAAAACGGCTCAAAATTCGTGCAAAACAGAAATTTTAAAGGTAATAATGCATTAATTTTTTTCCATTTATATGGTTTAAACGCCGATTATTTGGAACAGTGGATAATTTTTGTTGACTATCGCAGGTTCAAACTATAAGATATACATATAGTGCACGAGCACATAACTTTCTAAAAATTGTCGGGCAGACAAGGAGGTGCGTTGTTTGGAGGGAAATTGCATTCTGCTTTGCAACGGAATCTACAAGTCGTTTGCATCCACCCGGGCGTTGGTGGATGTGAGCATCGAAATCAACAAAGGCGAAATAAGAGGGCTTATCGGCGAAAACGGCAGCGGAAAGTCCACGCTCAGTTCTATTATTGCGGGTGCGCAAAAGGCAGACAAAGGCTCTATGGTCTATCGCGGGCAGGCCTATAACCCGGCTACCATGGTGCAGGCGCAGCAACAGGGCGTCAGCATGATTGTGCAGGAAATGGGTACGGTGCCGGGCATTTCGGTTGCCTCCAATATTTTTTTAGGAAAGCTGAACCTTTTCAGCAAAGGGGGAATTTTTCGCCCTGCCGCTATGAACCGGGCCGCCCGTAAAATTCTGGAGGAAATTGGGGCCTCTGAAATCGACCCTGCCGCCATGATAGACACCCTGACTTTTGAAGACCGGAAAATTGTGGAAATTGCCCGCGCCATGTACATACAGCCCGAACTGTTGATTGTGGACGAAACCACCACAGCCCTTGCCTCAAAGGGGCGGGGCGTTTTATACAAAATTATCGAAAAACAAAAAGCGCAGAACAAGGCCGTGCTTTTTATCAGCCACGATTTAGAAGAGCTGATGGAAATTTGCACCCACGTAACGGTGCTGCGGGACGGCGTTATTATTACCACAATGAACAAGCAGCAAATGACAATTCCCGACATGCGGCGCAACATGGTGGGCCGTGAATTGACCGGAAATTACTACCGGGGCGATTACGACGGCAGCCATAGCCCTGAAGTTGTGCTGGAAATGCGCCGTGTAACAAATGACACCATTATAGAAAATTTTGATTTGAAATTGCACAAGGGCGAACTTCTGGGAATTGGGGGCC
>JBKEBR010000275.1:0-22238 GCA_047973285.1 Oscillospiraceae bacterium
CGAGGCCATGTTTAAAAAGTACACACCCAGCGCCGCGCCCGGCGTGTACAGCAGGGTAAGCTCTATGCCAATAATAACCGCGTTCAATAAAATGGGCGGCAGGCTGGCGGGCAGGGCTAGGCCTTTCCACCGCATTCCCCGCATTTTGCGGGTGGCAAGGGCGGCCAAAAGGGTGGCCAGGGTGCCCACCACCATGTCGATGGGGGTGCCGGAAAAAATATTGGCAATAAAGCAGCCCACCGTAACCCCCACAACGGCTTTGGGCAAAAGCACCGGCAGCAGGGTAAGGGCTTCGCTAAAGCGAATTTGCACCGTGCCATAGGCAAGGGGGGCCAAAATAACGCATAAAACAACATACAGGGCGGCAATAATGGCGGCGCGTCCAAGCTTGTGGATATTCATTTTTCAAAAGACCTTTCAGCGGAAAATTTTGCCTTGTACACCCCGCTACTGGTGCAAAGGTAAACCGTAAAGTACGGCGGCCCAAAATTTGGCAATGCCAAAAAAGTGGCCATTGTATAAATTACCGCGGGCAGCAGTTCACCCGCGGGCAATTTTTTGGCGGTAAAAGGCCTTAATAGGCCTTGCCCCACACCACAAGGTGCTTGGCGGGCTTGCCGCAAACCGGGCAAACCTCGGCCACCTGCTCCTGCTCAAAAGGCATGCACCGGCTGGAAAGCCCGGCCCGCTCCTTCATGGCGTCCTCGCAGGCCTCTTCGCCGCACCACATGGCGCGCACATAGCCGGTTTTTTCGCCGGCCGTGGCCAAAACCTCCTCCATATTGCGGCAGGTAAAGGTGCGGCTTTTCAGGTTTTCGTCGGCCCGCTGGTACAGGTTTTGGGCAAGGCTGTCAAGTAAAGCGGGAATGGCGGTTTCCAAATCGGCCAGCGGGGTAAAGGCTTTCTCGCGGTTGTCGCGCCGCACCAGCACGCACTGGCCGTTTTCAATGTCTTTGGGGCCAATTTCCAGCCGCAGGGGCACGCCCTTCATCTCCCACTGGCTGAATTTCCAGCCGGGGGAATTGTCGCTGTCGTCCAGCTTTACCCGCACAAACTTGGAAAGCCGCTCCTTTAATTCCTGGGCCTTTTCCAAAACGCCCTCTTTGTGCTGGGCAATGGGCACAATAACCACCTGGAAGGGGGCGATGGCAGGGGGCAAAATTAAGCCCTCGTTGTCGCCGTGGGTCATAATAATGCCGCCAATAAGCCGGGTGGAAACCCCCCAGCTGGTTTCAAACGGGTATTGCAGGCTGTTGTCGCGCCCGGTAAAGGTTACGTCAAAGGCACGGGAAAACCCGTCGCCAAAATAGTGGCTGGTGCCCGCCTGCAAGCCCTTGCCGTCGTGCATCATGGCCTCAATGGAATAGGTGGCTTCGGCCCCGGCGAATTTTTCGCTCTCGGTTTTCTGCCCCTTTAAAAGAGGCATCATCAGGTGCTTTTCGCACAGCTCGGCATAGGTTGCCAGCTGCTGGCGGGTTTCGCTTACGGCTTCCTCCGCCGTTTCATGAATGGTGTGGCCCTCCTGCCACCAAAATTCGCGTGTGCGCAAAAAGGGGCGGGTGGTTTTTTCCCACCGCACCACGCTGCACCACTGGTTGTACAAAAGGGGCAGCTGCCGCCAGGTTTGCAGCACATGGGAAAAATGGTCGCAAAACAGGGTTTCACTGGTGGGGCGTATGCACATGGGCTCTTCCAGCTCTTCGTTGCCGCCGCGGGTAACCCAGGCAACCTCGGGGGCAAAGCCGCTCACGTGGTCTTTTTCTTTTTGCAGCAGGCTTTCGGGAATAAGCAGCGGCATGGCCACATTTTCATGGCCGGTGGCCTTGAACATGCCGTCCAGTATATGGGTAATATTTTCCCAAATGGCCTGCCCGTAGGGGCGCAAAATGGTAAAGCCCTTTACCGAGGAATAGTCTACCAGCTCCGCCTTCAGGCAAATGTCGGTGTACCACTGGGCAAAATCCTCGTCAATGGGGGTAATGGCCTCCACCAGTTTTTTGTTCTTGTCGCTCATCTCGCTTTTCCTCCTTCAAAAAGAAAAAAGCTCCTGTACATACGGCAGGAGCTTCCTGTTATGCAGAGCCGCAGGCAATTCACGGGCCAAAGCCCCTGGCAGGCGCCGCTGGCCGCGGCGCCCGGTGCAGATTAGATGTTTTCTTCCACGTAGCGTACAATGTCGCCAACCGTTTTGAAATTCTCAATCTGGTCGTCGGGTACTTCAACACCAAACTCATCTTCCATAGACATAATAAGGTCTACCACATCCAGGCTGTCGGCTTCCAAATCCTCTATAATGTCGGAATCCATCGTAATCCGGTCTTCCTCCAGGTCCAACTGGTCAACCAAAATCTGGCGAATGCGTTCAAAAACCATTTAAGCGCACCCTCTTTCCATATAAACTCAGCTGCCGGTATACCTTTGCCCGCAAGGGTAAGATGCCCGAAAACCTATTACTTTTTATATCTTGTTTTGCGCCGCTTGTCAAGGCATTTCACGGTTTTTTTTAAGGGCGTACAAAACAAGGCAAAATATCGGCTCAAAAGAATTTTTTACCTTTCTTCAAATTGCCGTAAAATGCTGCAAAAATACGCGCCTTTGCCCGCCCGCCGGGGGCGGCGCTATTGTGCCGGGGGGCGGCTTGTGCTACAATAACAGCTGGGCAAATGGCTTTGGCCGGGGTGCCCAAAAGCAAGTGGCTGCCTTGCCACGCATACAGAGGGGATATTTTACCATGCTAACTGCAATTACCGGCATTAACTGGGGCGATGAAGGCAAAGGCCGTATGGTAGACCTTTTAAGCCAACACTACGATATTGTTGTGCGCTACCAGGGCGGCAACAATGCCGGCCACACCGTTATCAACCACAAGGGCAAGTTTGTTTTAAACCTTATGCCCAGCGGCATTCTGCGCGAAGAAATTGTAAACGTAATGGGCAACGGCATGGTAATAGACCTGGACCACCTGCACAAAGAGCGCGCCCGCCTTGTGGAGCGCGGTGTGGCGGTGGAACCGCAAAACCTTAAAATAAGCAACCGCGCCTCTGTTTGCATGCCCTTTCACCCGCTGTTGGACGTGTTGGAGGAAGAGCGCCTTGGCGCCGGGGCCTATGGCTCTACCCGCCGGGGCATAGCCCCCGCCTACGGCGACAAATATATGAAAAAGTCGCTGCGCATGGGCGATTTGCTGCAGCTGGATAAAATAGAACAAAAGGTGCGCAATTTGGTTGCCTTTAAAAACCTTACCATAGAAAAGGTATACGGCGCGCCGCCGGTGGCCTTCGATGAAATATGGCAGCAGCTGCAGCGGCATGCCGCCGAGTTTGCCCCCTTTGTGTGCGACACCGGCCTTTATTTGAACGGCGCGGCCGCCGAGGGCAAAAAAATTATGTTCGAGGCCCAGCTGGGCGCTTTGCGCGACATCGACTTTGGCATTTACCCCTACACCTCCTCCTCCAATACCATTGCGGCCTATGCCCCCATTGGCGCGGGCGTGCCCAATTTGCAGCTCAATGCCAGCATTGGCATTACCAAGGCCTATTCCAGCTGCGTGGGCGAAGGCCCCTTTGTAAGCGAGTACTTTGGCAGCCAGGCCGAAACCCTGCGGGAGGCGGGCGGCGAATATGGCGCCGCCACCGGCAGGCCCCGCCGTGTGGGCGCCTTTGACGTGGTGGCAAGCCGTTACGGCTACCGCATGCAGGGCTCTACCGAGCTAGCCCTCACCATGCTGGACGTTCTCTCTTACTGCGATGAAATTCCGGTGTGCGTTGCCTACGAGGTAAACGGCGTGCAAACCACCGAGTTCCCCTACGGCGTAGACCTGGAAACCGCAAAGCCGGTGTTTGAAACCCTGAAGGGCTGGAAAACCGACATTACCGCCGCCCGCAAGTGGGCGGATTTGCCCCCCGAGGCACAGGCCTATATCCGCTTTATTGAAAAAAGCGTTGGCTGCCCCATTCAATATGTGTCGGTGGGTGCCGCGCGGGAAGCCTGTGTTATGCTGTAAAAAAGTAAAAAAAGGCCGGCAGGCAAAAGAATATCTTGAAATGCGCTATTTTTTGTGATAGAATTTACCTTTAATTGCCAGGGCTTTGCAGCTGTACCGCAGGGCCCTGGCGGTAGTATTTGCCGCGGCGGCCCCGGCTGCCGCACAAACCAGAGGGCGAAGAAATGCGGTCTGGAAAGGGAAAAAAACGGCGAAAATGCCGAACATTACACGAAGCACAAAGGTGTGTTTTAAACCCAATTTTTGGTTGGGTTTAAAATGCGCCTTTTTTATGGGAGGCCGGCGCGGTGCCGGCCGCCTGTTTTTGGTTGGGTATAAAAATTTTTAATCAAGGCGGCCGGCCGTATAATATGGGCGGCGGGCGCCACAAGGGAGAGTAGGAAAATGACCAAGTACATTTTTGTAACCGGCGGCGTTATCAGCGGGCTTGGCAAGGGCATTACGGCGGCATCACTGGGCAGGCTGCTCAAAAGCAGGGGGCTTAAGGTGGCGGCCCAAAAGCTGGACCCCTATATCAATGTAGACCCCGGCACCATGAGCCCCTACCAGCACGGCGAAGTGTTTGTAACCGAAGACGGGGCCGAAACCGACCTGGACCTTGGCCATTATGAAAGGTTTATCGACGAAGACCTCAACAAATACTCCAACCTTACCACCGGCAAGGTGTACTGGAACGTGCTTACCAAAGAGCGCAAGGGCGAATACCTGGGCGAAACGGTACAGGTAATTCCCCACATCACCGGCGAAATTAAAAGCTTTATCTACCGTGTGGGGGAAACCAGCGGCGCCGACGTGGTTATTACCGAAATTGGCGGCACCACCGGCGATATTGAATCCACCCCCTTCCTAGAGGCCATCCGCCAGGTGGGGCTGGAGGTGGGGCGCGAAAACTGTTTGTATATTCACGTTACCCTTGTACCCTATGTTAAAAGCAGTGGGGAGCACAAGTCCAAGCCCACCCAGCACAGCGTAAAAGAGCTGCAAAGCGTGGGCATTATGCCCAACATCATTGTGTGCCGCTGCGACGAGCCCCTGGAGGACAGCATCCGCCAAAAAATAAGCCTGTTCTGCAATGTAAAGCCGGACTGTGTTATTGAAAACAGCACCCTTTCGGTGCTGTACGAGGCCCCGGTTATGCTGGAAAGAAGCAACCTTTCCAACATTGTTTGCCGCGAGCTGAAGCTGGAAACCCCCTCGGCAGATTTAACCGAGTGGAATGCCATGCTGGCGCGCATCGCCTCCCGCAGCAAGCGGGTGCGCATTGCCCTGGTGGGCAAATACGTAAAGCTGCACGACGCCTACCTTTCGGTTATGGAAAGCCTGCACCACGCCGGGTATGAAAACAGCTCGGTCATCGACATCGACTGGGTGGAGGCCGAGGAGGTAACCGAGGCCACCGCAGACAACATTCTGAGAGACTGCGACGGCATTCTGGTGCCCGGCGGCTTTGGCGACCGCGGTATTGAAGGCAAAATTCTGGCGGCCCGGTACGCCCGCGAGCGGGACATTCCCTACCTTGGCATCTGCCTTGGCATGCAAATTGCCGTTATTGAATATGCCCGCAATGTGCTTGGCTGGAAGGACGCCAACTCCAGCGAATTCAGCACCACCACCACCCACCCGGTAATCGATTTAATGCCCGACCAAAAGGGCCTTGAAAAGGGCGGCACCATGCGCCTTGGCCGCTACCCCTGCGCCATAAAGCCGGGCACCCGCCTCAAAGAGGTGTACGGGCAGCAAGAAATTGGCGAGCGCCACCGCCACAGGTACGAGTTTAACAACGAATACCGTGGGGCCATGCAGCAGGCGGGCCTTGTGGTGTGCGGTACCAGCCCCGACGAAAATTTGGTAGAGGCCATAGAGCTGGCCGACAAAAAGTACTTTATTGGCGTGCAGTACCACCCCGAATTCAAAAGCCGCCCCAACCGCGCCCACCCGCTGTTCCGGGAGTTTATTACGGCTTCGCTGAAAAACCGGGCCCTTCGCCAGCAAGACTGCGAGTAACCCTCCGCCTAAAAAATGGACACAACGCACATTTACAAAAACCGGCGGCCGCCATACAATAGTTGCAACAAACAATAACTGCCAAAGGAGCCGCAACCATGAACCTGAACCCCAACTACGCAAACCTTGCCGACAGCTACCTGTTTACCGACATCAACCGCCGGGTGGCCGCCTACAAAGAACAAAACCCCGGGGCAGACATCATCCGCCTTGGCATAGGGGATGTTACCCTGCCGCTGCCCGCGCCGGTGGTGGAAGCGCTGCAAAGCGCCTCCGGCGAAATGGGCCGGGCCGAAACCTTCCGCGGGTACGGCCCCGAGCAGGGCTATGCCTTTTTGCGCGAGGCCATTCAGGGATATTACGCCGGCCATGGCGCCCGGCTTGCGCTGGACGAAATTTTTGTGTCCGACGGGGCCAAAAGCGACCTTGGCAATATGCTGGACCTTTTTGCCGCCGACAACCTGGTGCTGGTGCCGGACCCCGTGTACCCCGCCTATGTAGACACCAACGTAATGGACGGCCGCAATATTGCCTATGTGCAGGGCAGCCGGGAAAATGGGTTTTTGCCCCTGCCCCCGGCGGATATAAAGGCAGACCTTGTGTATATTTGCAGCCCCAACAACCCCACCGGCGCCGCTTATACAAAAGGCCAGCTGGAAGAGTGGGTGGCCTATGCCCGCCAAAACAAGGCGCTTATTTTGTTCGACGCCGCGTATGAATGCTTTATTACCCAGCCCGGCGTGCCCCACTCCATCTATGAAATAGAAGGCGCCAAAGAGTGCGCTGTGGAAATTTGCTCCCTTTCCAAAATGGCGGGCTTTACCGGCACCCGCTGCGGCTATACGGTGGTTCCGAAAGAGCTTTTCGGGGGCAGGGTAAACGCCATGTGGCTGCGCCGCCAAACCACCAAGTACAACGGGGTGCCCTATATTGTGCAAAAGGCGGCCGAGGCGGTGTTTTCCCCCGTTGGGCTAAAGGCCTGCCGGCAGAATATTGAATACTACAAAAACAACGCCCTTGTCATTGGCAAAGCGTTGGAAGAGGCGGGTGTGTGGTACTGCGGCGGGGTAAACAGCCCCTACATTTGGCTGCAATGCCCGAATGGTATGGAAAGCTGGGCCTTTTTCGATTTGCTTTTGCAAAAGGCGGGTGTGGTGGGTACCCCCGGCGTCGGCTTTGGCAAAGAGGGCGAGGGTTTCTTCCGGCTTACCGGCTTTGGCAACGCCGCCCGCACCCAAGAGGCCGCTGCCCGCTTGCAGCAGGTTTTGCAGCAGCTGTAACCGGCAAAGGCAAGCCCCTTTTTTGAATACTGAAAACGGCCGCGGGCAAACAGCCCGCGGCCGTTTTGCCTGCTTTTTTTTGCGGAATACCGGGCCGGAAGGTGAACAATCTGTGTAATTGTGCAAAACCGGTTGACTTTGCCTTTGTAAATAGTTAATATAGTTAATTGTTAAGACATTTAACATTATTCTAAAAAGGGAGGAAAACACCGTGCATCATCCGTTTTTGCAAAGCTCTCTGCTGAAAGAGTACGAGTCTGCCAGCGCCGTGTTCGAGGCCATGTCCCAAATGCGCAAGGTGTGGGAATCGTATAAACCGGAAGGTTCCCTGAAACGCAGTGATATGGCCATGATTATCAATGTGGCGCGGCTCACCGACGACGGCAAAAACCCCGTTACAATCAGCAAGCTGGCAAAAGGTATTCACCATTCGGTGCCCGGCGTGTCGCAAAAAATCAGTTTTCTTGAAAAAACTGGCTATGTAACCCGCGAAGCCGATGAAGCCGACAGGCGCATTGTGTATGTAACGCTTACCCCCAAAGGGAAAACCATGTCCGACAACAACCTGCGCAGCATATTGGGGCGCATGGAGCGCACCCTTGGCCGCATTGGGCCCGAAAAAACGGCCGAGCTTATTTCCCTTATTCACCCATTGCGGCAGGCGGCCGAAGAAGTACTGAAAGAAGAAGCGCAAACCAAAGGAGAAAACAGGCCATGACAAAATTGTTCCGCTATGTAAAGCGGTACAGCGTAATTCTGGTTGCGGCTGTGCTGTTTTTGTTCGGCCAGGCCATCATGGATTTAAACCTGCCCAACATGATGAGCAACATTGTAAACGTGGGCATTCAAAAAAGCGGTATTGAGGAACTGGCGCCAAAGGCCATTTCGCAGCAGGGCATGCAGTTTTTAACCATGTTTATGGGCGAAGAGGACAAGGCGGTGGTGGCCGGGGCCTATACCTCTTTCGAAAACCTTTCTGAAAAAGAGCAGCAGCAAACCGCCAACACCTTTCCCGATGCCGCCGCCCGGCAGGCCCTTGTAATAACGGCCGGCAAAGAGGAAGAGCAGCAGGCCGGGGCCGCCTTCTCCCGTGCCAGCTATGCGCTGCTGCTGTTTATGCAGCAGGCGGCAGGCGGCCAGCAGGTGGGCAGCGCCACCGACACCAGCGCCAGCTTCGATTTAGACCAGCTGCAGGCGCTGGCCCCCACCCTTTCGGCCGCGCTGCAAAGCCCGCAGGGCGCCGCGGCCCTCGCCGATGTTATCCGGCAGGCGGCGGCCACCCCCGCCACCATGTCCGATTCGGTGGCCGCGGTTATGAACAAGGCCTTTTACCAGCAGCTTGGGGCCGATACCGACAAAATGCAAACCGGCTATATTCTTAAAATTGGCGGCCTTATGCTGCTGATAAGCCTTGCCGTGGTGGTATGCGCCGTGGGGGCGGGCTATTGCTTTGCCCGCATTGGCGCGGGCGTTGCCCGCGATTTGCGCCGCGATATTTACACCAAGGTGCTGAATTTTACCAACACCGAAATGGACCGCTTTTCCACCTCCAGCCTCATCACCCGCACCACCAACGACGTAACCCAAATTCAAACCCTGTACACCATGGGCATGCGCATGCTGGTGTACGCCCCCATTATGGGGGTTGGCGGCGTTGTTATGGCGCTGCGCAAGTCCCTCAGCATGTCCTGGGTTATTGCCCTTGCGGTCATTGTTATTATGGGCGTTATTCTGGTGCTGTTTTCGGTGGTAATGCCCAAGTTTAAAAAAATGCAAAGCCTGGTAGACCGGCTTAGCCAGGTTGCCCGCGAAAGCCTTTCGGGCATTATGGTGGTAAGGGCCTTCTCCAACCAAAACTTCCAGGAGGGGCGTTTCGAAAAAGCCAACAAAAACCTGGCCGACAACAACCTGTTTGCCACCCGCGCGGTTGCCCTTATGATGCCGGTGATGATGCTGGTAATGAACGGCATCAGCCTTCTTATTATATGGGTGGGCGCAAAGCAAATTTCCGCCTCGGCCATGCAGGTGGGCGACATGATGGCCTTTATGCAGTACGCCATCCAAATTATTATCGCCTTTTTGTTTATCGCCATGATTTTTGTTATGGTGCCCCGCGCGTCGGTATCGGCCGAGCGCATCAACCAGGTGCTCACCAGCCAAGATTCCATCACCGACCCCCAAAACCCCGAAACATTGGGGCACAGGGCAAAGGGGCTGGTGCAGTTCAACAATGTCTCCTTCCGGTACAGCGGCGCCGAAGAGGATGTGCTTCACAACATCAGCTTTACGGCAAAGCCGGGGCAAACCACCGCCTTCATTGGGGCAACCGGCTCGGGCAAATCCACCGTTATCAGCCTCATTCCAAGGTTTTACGATGTGAGCGCGGGTTCCATTACCATCGACGGGGTGGACGTTCGCAACCTTGCCCAGCACGAGCTGCGCGAAAACATCGGCTATATTCCCCAAAAGGGCCTTTTGTTCAGCGGCACCATCAATTCCAACCTGCGGTTCGGCAACCGGCAGGCCAGCGAGGAAACGCTGCAAAAAGCCGCCGAGGTGGCCCAGGCCGGCGAGTTTATCAGCGCCATGGCCGATGGCTTTGAAACCGAGATCAGCCAGGGCGGCACCAACGTTTCGGGTGGGCAGCGCCAGCGCCTTTCCATTGCCCGGGCCCTTGTAAAAAAAGCCCCCATTTATATTTTTGACGACAGCTTCTCGGCGCTGGACTTTGCCACCGACGCCCGCCTGCGCGCGGCCCTTGGGCCCTACACACAGGGCGCCACTGTGCTTATTGTGGCCCAGCGGGTTTCCACCATTATGCATGCAGAGCAAATTATTGTATTGGAAAACGGCAACATTATAGGCAAGGGCACCCATCAGGAGCTTTTGCAGAGCTGCGGGGCCTACCGCGAAATTGCCGAAAGCCAGCTTGGAAAGGAGGAATTGGCATGAGCGAAAAAAAGCAACCGGCCGCAAAGCAGGGCGGCGTGTTTGGCCGCGGCGGCCCCGGCGCCCCCGGCGCCATGATGCCCGGCGAAAAGGCGAAAGATTTTAAAGGCAGCATGGGCAAGCTGCTGGGGTATTTAAAGGGCTATTTGCCGGTTATTATTGTGTGCATTGTGCTGGCCGTTGGTTCCACCGTGTTCGGCATTGTGGGGCCCAAGGTATTGGCAGGGGCCACCGACAAGCTGTTCGAGGGCCTGCTCGCCATGATTGCGGGCACCGGCGGCATCGATTTCAGCGCCATTGCCACCATTTTAATCACCTGTATCATCATCTATTTTGTCAGCGCCTTTCTTTCTTATATACAGGGCTACATTCTGGCGGGGGTGGCCAACAAGGTAAGCTATTCTTTGCGCCAGGCCATCAGCTCTAAAATAAACCGGCTGCCCCTCTCTTACTTCGACAGGGTTAGCCACGGCGATATTTTAAGCCGCATCACCAACGATGTCGACACCCTCTCGCAAACCCTAAACCAAAGCATGTCGCAGGTTGTTACCGCCGTTACCACCATTGTGGGTGTTATTGTTATGATGCTCTCCATCAACGGGTGGATGACCCTGATTGCCCTGCTCATTCTGCCCCTTTCCTTCTACCTGGTGCTGCTAATTGTAAAGCACAGCCAGCCCTTTTACCAAAAGCAGCAGCAGTACCTGGGGCAGGCCAACGGCCTTGTGGAGGAAACCTACGGCGGGCACCTTGTTATCAAGGCCTTCAACCATGAGGAACAAAGCCTGGAGGATTTTTCCGGCATAAACGAAGAGCTGCACGGCGCGGCCTGGAAAAGCCAGTTCTTGGGCGGCCTTATGATGCCGGTTATGAACTTTGTTTCCAACATTGGCTATGTGCTGGTGTGCGTGGCGGGCGGCTTTTTCACCCTCAATGGCATCATTACCGTGGGCGGCATTCAGGCGTTTATTCAGTACGTGCGCAACCTCAACCAAAACGTTTCCCAGCTTGCCAACGCCTCCAACATTTTCCAGCAAACCGCGGCGGCGGCCGAGCGGGTGTTTGAATTTTTGAACGAAACCGAAGAAACCCCCGACACCGACAACCCCGTGCAGGTGGAAGAGGTGGAGGGCAGCGTATACTTTGCCCATGTAAACTTTGGTTACCTGCCTGAAAAAACCATCATCAACGATTTTTCCGCCATTGTGCAGCCCGGCCGGCAGGTGGCCATTGTAGGGCCCACCGGCGCGGGCAAAACCACCATGGTAAAGCTGCTGATGCGCTTCTACGATGTGAACAGCGGGGCCATTCTGGTAGACGGGTACGACGTAAAGCAGTTCACCCGCAACGGCCTGCGCGGCATGTTTGGCATGGTGCTGCAAGACACCTGGCTGTACAACGACACCATTATGGAAAACATCCGCTACGGCAGGCTTTCGGCCACCGACGAAGAGGTCATTCAGGCGGCAAAGGCCGCTCAGGCCGACCACTTCATCCGCACCCTGCCCGATGGCTACAACATGGTGCTGAACGAAGAGGCCAGCAATATTTCCCAGGGGCAAAAGCAGCTGCTTACCATTGCCCGCACCATTTTGTGCGACCCCAAAATTCTTATTTTGGACGAAGCCACCAGCTCGGTGGATACCCGCACCGAGCTCGCCATTCAAAAGGCCATGAAAAACCTGATGAAGGGGCGCACCAGCTTTATTATTGCCCACCGGCTTTCCACCATACGCGACGCCGATATGATTTTGGTTATGCGGGACGGCGACATTGTGGAAACCGGCGCCCATAGCGAGCTGCTGGCAAAGGGCGGGTTCTACGCAATGCTTTACAACAGCCAGTTCGAAACCGGGGAAACCGCGTAAAGCCCCTGGTGTTTATAGGCGGCCCTTTGGGCCGCCGCAGGAATAAAGCCGCAGGAACAAAATAAAGCAGCCTCCGCGGCCGGTTTTCCGGCTGCGGAGGCTGCTTTGCTGCTGAATAGTGTAGAGTGCAGAGTTGTATAAAAGGCGGCCCTTGCCGAAAAGCCGGGCATGTTTTTTGCCGGTGGCAGGGCGGCTTGCGGCAAAGCGGGCGGCAGGGCCATGCGGCGGGGGCGGCTTGTACCGCCGCACTGTTTTGCAAGCAAAGTTTTTACAGGCAAATGCCGCGCCGCCCCGCGGGTGGCCCAAAGCGGCTTGCCCAGAAAAGGGGTGAAAAGGTTGGGCCTTTGCCCCTCGCCGCGGCGGGGCCATGCCCTGTGGCAAAGGGCAAAAGAGGCATGAAAAGTGATTCCCGGCCATCAGGCTTCATCTCGGCCGCCAGCCCCCGGCCGCTTTAAAAGCCAAAGGGATAAAAGCTAAAAAAGGGTGCGGCGCTATACAATTTTAAGCCAAACCTTGGCGGGCAGGCAAATGGCCTCGTCCCCCTCGTACTGCAGCCAGCCCACGTTTTCACAGATATGGTCGGGGCACTGCGACTCTATAAAGCGTATGCGCCCGTCGCTCACCTCAAGGGTTACCGCAAAAGGGGCGCCTTCAATGTGCACAATTTTGTCCTCCGCCAGCGAAATTTCGGTTACCTCGGTGCCCGCGCTGGTAACAAGGGTAACCTGGGCGGTGCCGCCCTGGCTGCGGTTCCAAACAAAAAATACCAGCAGCAGCGCGGCTGCCAGTACAATTCCGCCAATAATAAGCAAATCGCCCTTTTTAAAAAAGCGCTGGGGCTGTGTTTCGTTTTTGTTGTCTGTTTGCATAGGGGTTCCCCGGTGGCTGCCCGCCTTGGGGCGGGCATGGGTGGCTGGCGGCTTTGCGGGGCTATACCACCCCGGCTTCACAAATGGCAACGGTGCCCGCCTGACAGTTTACCTCGGCAAGGGCGCCGTAGGGCAGCACGCACATGGGCTGGTTGTGGCCAAAGTCCATGCCGTACACCACCGGCAGGCGGGCAAGCCCGGCCTCGGCCAGCACCTTTTGAATGGCCGTTTGGTAGGCCTCGGCGTGCCGGCCCTGGTAAGGCCTGCCAAACAGCAGGGCTGCGGCCCCCTGCAGCAGGCCCTGGGCGGCGTAGCCGCGCAGCCAGTATTCCACAAAGTTTGGCGGCGGGGCCTCCTCCGAGGTTTCAAAAAACCAAATGGCGCCCTCCAGCTCCCCGGGGGCAGGCCAAAGGCCGGTTCCCTTGGCCATTTCCAAAACCTCCATGCACCCGCCAAACAGCCGCCCCCGCGCGGTGCGCTGCCCCTGCAAAATCCGGTAACCGGTGCCGGGCAGCAGGGTTTTGGGGCGGTTTTTGTTTTGCTCGCTCCAGTCCATGTATTCCCCGGTCCACGCCGGGGCGGCGGCCACCGGCCCAAGGGGGGCGGTTTCAAACAGGGCGGCCCGCACGGCAGCAGCCGTATACGGGAAAATTTCAACATTTTCGGCAAATTCCCCCAGCACCGAAGGCCCGTAAAAGCTGGAAAGCCCGGCCTTGAAGCACAGCAAATGGGCAATGGTGGTGTCGGAATAGCCCATCAAAATTTTGGGGTTGGCCCGCAGAACCGAAAAATCGATGTGCGGCAGCAGGCGAATGCTGTCATCGCCGCCAATGCAGCTGAAAATGGCCTTGATATTGGGGTTTGCAAAGGCCTCCATCAGGTCTGCGGCCCGCTCTTCCGGGTGGCGGTACAAATAATCGCTTCCCTTTAGGGTGCCGGGCATCTCTACAACCTCAAGGCCAAACTGCTGCCGCAGCCTTTGCCTGCCAAGGCGGTAGCGCCACAAAAGCCCCGGGTCGCCGGCGCCGCCCCAGGAAAGGCTAACGGTGGCAACCGTATCTCCCGGCAAAAGTTTCGCAGGTTTTACAAGCGGTTTCATAGGTTTCTCCAGGGCGGCCCTTTTTTGGGGGCGCCGCCAACATTTGCTTTTCAGCATTGTACCACAAATGCCGCCGGTGTGCACCGCCGCGTTTGTAATGCGGCAGGCAGAGTGCTATACTATTGAATAACAAATATTTGTGCAGTTTCAAAGGAGAGATTTACCGGTGGCAGAGCAAACGGTTCGAAAAAGAGTGTTCAGTGGAATACAGCCTTCGGGCACCTTTACCCTTGGCAATTATGTGGGGGCGGTGCGCCACTGGGCCCCTTTGCAGGCCGAATACGACTGCCTTTACAGCGTGGTAAACCTGCACGCCATTACCGTGCGGCAAGACCCCGCCGCCCTGCGCCGCCAAACCTACGAGGCGGCCGCCATGCTGCTGGCCTCGGGCATAGACCCCCAAAAGAGCATTATTTTTTTGCAGAGCCAGGTGCCCCAGCACACCGAGCTTTCCTGGGTGCTGGCCTGCAACACCATGTTCGGCGAACTAAGCCGCATGACACAGTTTAAAGACAAAAGCAAGGCCCACGCCGAAAATGTGAACGGCGGCCTGTTTACCTACCCGGTGCTGATGGCGGCCGACATTCTGCTGTACAATGCCGACGGCGTGCCCGTGGGGGAAGACCAAAAGCAGCACGTAGAGCTTGCCCGCAACATTGCCCAGCGCTTTAACAGCTCCTATTCCGATACCTTTGTGCTGCCCGAGCCCTACATTCAAAAGGTGGGCGGGCGCATTATGAGCCTGCAGGACCCCACCGGCAAAATGAGCAAGTCGGACGAAAATGTGAACGCCTTTATTTCCATGACCGATGACGCCGACACCATTTTGCGCAAATTTAAGCGGGCGGTTACCGACAGTGAGGCAAAGGTGTACCGCAGCCCCCAAAAACCGGGGGTTTCCAATCTGATGAGCATTTACGGCATTATGACGGGCAAAACCGACGCCGACATTGAAAAAGAATTTGAGGGCCTTGGCTACGGCCAGTTTAAAGAGGCGGTGGCCCAAAGCGTCATCGAGGTATTTTCCCCGCTGCAAAACGAATACAGCCGCATTCTGGGCGACAAGGCCCAGCTGGAGGCCATTCTGGCCGACGGGGCCCAGCGCGCCCAGGCGCTTGCCCGCAAAACCCTTTCCAAGGTGTATAAAAAGGTGGGCTTTTTGCAGTTTTAAACGGGGGCGGGCAAAATAAAAATCCCATTTGCTGTAAAACAAATGGGATTTTGTATGTTTTGCTTTTGCCAGGCCTAGCTTTTGCTTTTTTTGCCGCCGCTGATGCGCTCTTCGCTGGTTTTTACCAGGTTCAAAAGGCTGCTGGCATACAGCGGGTATTCGCGGCTCAGCGATTCGGTGGTCATGGTAAAGGCCGAAAGGTCTTTTAAAGCGGGGTTTCCGGCAAATTCCTCTCCCTTTAAAATGGCGCCCACGTTTGCCTCGGAAAGCTGCATGGCGCCGCTGGAGTACCCCTCCCACAGCGCCTCGGAAACGCTGAACATGCTGGCGGCATTTTTGGGGGCAGAGCGGTACATAAGGCGGAACATTTTGTAAACGGCCAGCATTAAAAAGCCGCTTATTTCCCCCACAAGGCCCTTGTCGGGGCAGCCGTTCAGCTTGTCGTACAAAATGTTCAAGCTGTTGCTGATCAATTTGCGGTTCAGGGTGGGCAAAACGCTGCCCCGGTAGTGCCCGTCCTTCGAGGCGGTGGCGTCGGGGGCGGGAATGTCCTCCACGTTCAGGGTAAGGCCGCTGCGGTCGGCGCTGCGCCCCAAAAGGTAATCGCAGGAAACGCCGTAAAAATCGGCTACTTTTACCACAAATTCAAGGCCGCATTCGCGAATGCCCTTTTCATAATGGCTCAGCAAAGCCTGGGAAACGCCCAGCTCCTCTGCCGCCTTTTTTTGGGTAATGCCATGCTCCTTGCGCAGTAAAGTAATAATCCTGCAAAAATCCATCCCCATAGCCTGCCGCTCCTTGCTGTACGGGCTACCCTGTGCCCGGTTATTAAAAAGCTGTAGCGGGCTTTTGCGCCCGCCCAAATAATAGCGAAAATGAAATACGTGTTGTAAATTATAGACGAAGCAAAACATTTTGTAAATACACGCAATCACAAAAAAGGCCCGCCCCAATAGGGCAGTTTCAACAGCCCCGCCCGGCGGGCCCAACATCTGCCGCCCCGTTTTTTTAAAAGCTCCAAATGTTGTGGTGGCGGTGCGCGGCAAAAAATAAAAAAATTTTTAATCTTGTGCGAAAGGCTGGAAAAAAACCATGAAAACCTTCAAACTGCACCTCATTCGCCACGGCCTCACCCAGGGCAACCTCGATGGAGTGTATGTGGGCGGCGGGCTGGACATGCCCCTGTGCGAGGAGGGCCGCAGCCAGCTGCAACAGCTGGCCGGGCATTACAGCTACCCGGCGGTGGGGGCGGTTTTTTCCTCGCCCATGCTGCGGGCGCTGCAAACCGCCGAAATTTTGTACCCGGCGGCCAAAGAAAAAAAGGTGCTGGAAGAGCTGCGCGAAAATGTGTTTGGGGAATTTGAGGGAAAAAAGGTAAAGGAACTGCTGCAAAACCCAGACTTCGCCAAATGGCTCGACCCGGAAAGCCAATTTGTGCCCAAAGGGGGCGAGAGCGGGCAGGATTTTGCGGCCCGCACGGCCCGGGCCCTTGGCAGCATGTTTACCTATATGATGCAAAACAACATCAGCCAGGCGGCCTGTGTTACCCATGGCGGGGTTATCATGTCAATGCTCAGCCAAAAGGCAATGCCCCAAAAGCCCGCCCAGCAGTGGATGACAGACAATGGCTGCGGCTTTACGGTGCAAACCAGCGCCGCCCTGCTGATGCGGGACGATATGGTGGAAGCGGTGGATATTGTGCCCAAGGGGTACATTGTGTAGCGGCTTGTTCGGGGCCGCCGGCAGCGCATGGGCGCCGCCCTGCCCGTGGGGCGGCGGCAAAGCGGCATAGGTGGGCAGCTGTTCGCCTGGCTCGCCGGGCGGCCCGGCGGCCTGCCTGTTGCGGCTTTGCGCCGGGGCGCCAATGTAAGATGCAAAAATACAAAAAAAGTAGTTACACAACAAAAGGGGGCCGGCGGCTGTGCAAAAAGGGTGCCTGCAGGTGTATACGGGCGACGGCAAGGGCAAAACCACCGCCGCCGCGGGGCTTGCCGTGCGGGCCCTTGGCAGAGGGCTGCGGGTGGGCTTTTTTCAGTTTTTAAAAGACGGGTCTTCGGGGGAAATAGAGGTTTTGCGCCGCCTTGGGGCGCTTGTGGCAGCCGCCCCGCTGCAAAAATTTGTGTGGGAAATGACACCGCAGGAGAAAGAAGGCTGTGCCAAAGCACAGGGGCAGCTTTTAGCCCAGGCCGCCGAAGCGCTACCCGGGCTGGACCTTGCGGTGCTGGACGAAGCGGCCTGCGCCTGCACGGCCGGCATGCTGTTGCTGCCTGCTTTGCTAACGGTGGTTCGGCAAAGGCCCCTGGGGCTGGAGCTTGTTGTTACCGGGCGCGGCGCACCGGCCCCCCTGCTGGAACTGGCCGATTATGTTACCGAAATGCGCCTGCTGCGCCACCCGTATGACGCAGGCCTTGCTGCGCGCAGCGGCATTGAGTTTTAAGGCTGCGGGCCATGGCCCCGGGGCCGGGGTTTGGGGCATAAAAGGCTTGCCTTGGCGCATAGCCCGGCCCTAACAGTATTGCACCTTTTAATGTAACCATCCAATTTTAGGGCGGCCCGGCTTTGCGCCGGGGCAAAGCAAAAGCCCCGCGCTTGGCACGGGGCTTTGGAATGCTTGCAATTACAGGTTTAGCTTTTTGGAAAAAAGGTACAGGGTAATGCCGTAATAAATGGCCGAAATAACCAGCGTAACCAGGGCCACGGCGGCAAAGGCAAGGCTTACCACCGAGAGAACGCCCTGTGCCACGGCAGCCGGGGAATTGCTGTTCACCAGTGTCAGAACCATCTGCTCAAATTCGCTGTTGTCCTGCAAAACACCGAAGGAGGGCAGGGCGAACAGCACCATAGAGAAAATGCTGGCAATGATGTTCAGCACAAGGTAGCCCACCACCCCGCCCACCACCCGGTGCCTGCCAAACTGCGTGCCAATGGCAATGGCGGCGTACAGGTGCAACAGCGAGTTGACCAGCGCCACCAAAATGAACCCGGCCAGCAAAAGCCCCGCCTGCCAGTAAAAAGAAGCCGGCAGCGTAAGGCTGGAAAAAACCCTCCCCAGCGTGCCCGCCACCCCCGGAATAAAAATGAGGGCGTCCAGGGCGGCCACCACAATGGCGGCCAGGCTGTACAGCAGGGCCACCACCAGCCGGGCGGCAATGTGGGCGTTTACCGAAACCGGCAAGGTGAACGACAGGTAGGCTTCGTCGGTGGCAAGGGCCTGGTAAAACCGCGCTACCACAAACACAAAGGCCAGCACAAACACCAGCAGCGGCAGCAGCCCGCCCAGAATGGAGGAAAGCTGAAGCAGAATGTTGCCAAGGGGCTCCCAAATGTGGGGAACAACGGCCAAAAGCAGCCGCAGCAGCAGGCTTACCACCAGCGAAAGGCCGAACATGGGCAGCAAAATGCGGCCCGAGGCCTTTATTTCGTATTTCATCAGCTTTGCTAACATTTGTATACCTCCCGGAACAGGGCATCCACGCTTTTGCCCTGGTTTTCGCGAATGTCATCCACCGATGAAACCATGGCCACCTGGCCCATATTCAAAAAAACAACCTCGTCCAGCACCTTTTCCACATCGGCAATTAAATGGGTTGAAATTAATACGGTGGCGTCCTCGCGGTAGTTGGAAATAATGGTTTCCAAAATATACTCCCGGGCGGCGGGGTCTACCCCGCCAATGGGCTCGTCCAGCAGGTACAGGCTGGCCGCGCGGCTCATGGTTAAAATAAGCTGTACCTTTTCGCAGGTTCCCTTGCTCAGGGTTTTCAGGGTCATGCCGGTGTCTATGTGCAGCCGGGCCAGCATGTCCTGGGCCTTTGCCCGCTCAAAGTTTGCGTAAAAATCTTCAAAATAATTCAAAACATCGGCCACCTTCATCCAGCTGGGCAGGTAGTTGCGGTCGGGCAAATAGCTTACCTCGGCCTTGGTGCCAACCCCGGGGGCCTGCCCGTTTATGGTAATTTGCCCGCTGGTTGGGGTAAGCAGGCCGCAGGCCAGCTTAATGAAGGTGGTTTTGCCGCTGCCGTTGGGCCCCAAAAGCCCCACAATTTTGCCCCCCGGCAGGGCCAGGGTTACCTTGTTCAGCGCCGCCGCGCCGCCGCTGTTATACAGTTTGCTTAAAGCGGTGCACTCTAAAACATTTTGCATCATTCCTGCTCCTTTACCTTGGCTGCATAGGCTGCAATTTCGGCTTCGCTGCAGCCCAGCTCGCGCATTTTTTTCACATACACCCCGGCGGTTGCAAGGGCAAGCCGCTCCCGCAGCAGGTCAATGCTGCCCGCATCCTCCGTAACAAAGCGCCCGCTGGTGCGCTGGGTATTTACAAGGCCCAGCGTTTCCAGCTCGGCAAGGGCGCGCTGCATGGTGTTGGGGTTCACCCCCGCTTCGGCAGCCATTTCCCGCACGCCGGGCAATTTTGCGCCGGGGGGATACCGGCCGGCAAGCAATGCCCGCTGTACCTGTTCCACCAGCTGAATATAAATGGGGCGGTCATTTTCAAACTGCCATTCCACTGCAAAACCTCCCGTTTCAATTGTATTAATGACTTAATACAATAATACATATTTTTGGAGTTTTGTCAAGCGCCGCCGCAAAATTTTTTACCCCGCCCGCCCGGGGCGGGGCGGTTGCTTTTAAAAGGGGCTTGTGGCAAAATAAAATTGCTGGAAAAATAAAAACAGGCGCCGCCCTGCCCCGGCAGAGGCCGCCGTGAAATAATAATGAGGAATATGGAAAACAAAAACCAAACAAAGCGGGGCATTTTGGCGTTTATGCTGCGCCATTCCCAGGGGCAAAAACGCTGGTTTTTACTGGCGGTGGCGGCGGCGGTGGTAAGTGTGGCCGCCAATTTTATTGTTCCGCAGGTTATTCGCATAGCGGTAGACAGCATTGTGGGCAGCGAAGAGGCAAACCTGCCGCTGTTTTTAGAGCAATGGCTGCTGGCAAACCGCAATGTGGGGCAAAAGCTGCTGCTCAGCGCCGGTTTGGCGCTGCTGTTTTCGGTGCTGGCCGCCGTGTTCAACCTGGCCTCCCGCATGTCTATGGCCAGGTGCACCGAAACCTTTTCAAAAACCCTGCGCGACAAGCTGTTCCGCCATGTGCAGTACCTGCCCTTCAAGTGGCATGTGGAAAACCAAACGGGGGACATCATTCAGCGCTGCACCTCCGACCTTGAGGTTTTGCGCAACTTTTTGTCAAGCCAGCTGCTGGAGGTGGTGCGCACCGTTCTTCTGGTGGTGGTGGCACTGGCCCTTATGCTCTCCATGAACCCCCTTCTATCGCTGGTTTCGCTGGTGTTTATTCCGCTTATTGTGGGGTATTCCATTTTGTTTTACAGGCTGGTGGGTACCCGGTTTTTGGCGGCGGATGAAGCCGAGGGAGAGCTTACCGTTGCCGTGCAGGAAAACCTTACCGGCGTACGGGTGGTGCGGGCCTTCGGGCGCGAGCGCTACGAACTGGAGCGGTTTGACGGCTACAACAACCATTTTGCGAATTTGTGGATTCGCCTTGGCCGCATTTTGGGCGTGTACTGGGGCGTGGGAGATTTGGTTACCGGCCTGCTGATTTGCACCGTGGTTATTGCGGGCTCGGTGCTGGCGGCGGGGGGGCACCTTTCGCTGGGCGAATTTCTGGTGTTTGTCTCTTACAACCAGGCCCTTGCCTGGCCGGTGCGCAGCCTGGGGCGCACCCTTTCAGAAATGAGCAAAACGGGGGTTTCGGCCGCCCGTATTCAGGAAATACTCGACGCGCAGCCCGAAGAGGAGGAGCCGGGGGCACAAAAGCCCAGCCTCCACGCAGACATCCGTTTCGAAAACGTAACCTTTTGCTACGGCAGCCAAACCGTGCTGCAAAATTTAAGCTTTACCATACCAAAGGGCAGCACCTTTGGTATTTTGGGGGCCACCGGCAGCGGCAAGTCTACCATTACCTACCTGCTGAACCGCCTGTACGATTTGCCTGAGGGCTGCGGCAACATCTGGTTTGGAGACACCGAAATTCGCCAGATAGACCGGCACTACCTGCGGCGCAACGTGGGCCTTGTGCTGCAAGAGCCCTTTCTGTTTTCCAAAACCATACAGGAGAATATTTCAATAGGCCGCAAGGATGCAAACCTGCGGCAGGTGCGCCACGCCGCGGGCATTGCCGCGGTAGATGATGCCATTCGCGAATTTTCAGGCGGGTACGGCACGGTGGTGGGCGAGCGGGGGGTTACCCTCTCGGGCGGGCAAAAGCAGCGGGTGGCCATTGCCCGCACCCTGATGATGGACGCGCCGGTAATGGTGTTCGACGATTCTTTAAGCGCGGTGGATATGGAAACCGACGCCCGCATTCGCGGGGCGCTGCAGCAAAATACCAATAGCGCAACGGTTATTCTCATTGGCCACCGCATCAATACCCTAATGCACGCGGGGCAAATTCTGGTGCTGGAAAACGGGCGCATTGCCGCCCTTGGCACCCATGCCCAGCTGGTGGCGCAGCCGGGGCTTTACCGGCGCATTTATGAAATGCAGAACGAAGGAAACGCCTCGCAGGGCGAAGGGAAAGGGGGCGAAGGGCATGCATGAGGAAAAGCAGGAAAAGGGAAATTTTGACCTGAAGGTCTGGAAAAAAATGCTGCCCTTTATAAAACCTTATTACAAAACCCTGGCGGTGGTATTTGCCCTTATGGTATTTTTGGCGGCGGTGGATATTTCCATTCCGCTGTTTTTGCGCGCGGCGGTAGACAGTTTTGTGGTGGCGCAAACCGTAACGGGCCTGCTGCCCTTTGGCGCCGTGTACCTGCTGGTGCTGGTGTTGCAGGCGGTGGGCGTGGTGCTTATGGCCCGGGGCGCCATGAACATAGAGATGAACCTTGGGCGCGATTTAAAGCACGCCGCCTTTAAGCACCTGCAAACCCTGGGCTTTTCCTATTACAACCAAAACGCGGTGGGCTGGGTTTTGGCCCGGGTTATGAGCGATACCAACCGCCTTTCAGGGGTGGTGGCGTGGTCTGCCACCGA
>JBKEBR010000276.1:0-2968 GCA_047973285.1 Oscillospiraceae bacterium
CAACCAAAAGCATGTCCATGGTGTCGATATGCACAATCAGCGGGTTGTCTTGCGGGCGGCCCTTGGCTGTAAAAATGCAGGAAACCGCCGCGCCGTCCAGCGCGTTGGCAGCAAGGCCATACACCGTTTCGGTGGGAATGCCCACCACCTGCCCCGCCCGCAAAAGCCGCCCGGCAAGGGCAATGCCCCCGGCATTGGCGGCAACACATTGTGTTTGCATATTAGCCCGCCTCTGAAGACGCCTGTAATTTTTCGGCCTGGTCGGCGGCAATTAAGGGGTCTATCAAGTCGGAAAGGCCGCCCGCCAGCACAGAGTCCAGCTTGTATAGGGTAAGGCCAATGCGGTGGTCGGTTACCCGCCCCAGCGGGTAATTGTAGGTGCGGATGCGCTCCGACCTGTCGCCGCTGCCCACCTGGCTGCGGCGGGCCGCGTCAATTTCGCTTTTTTGGGCCGCCTGTTTCGAGGCGAGCAGGCGGCTGCGCAGCACCTTCATGGCCTTGTCTTTGTTTTTGTGCTGGCTGCGTTCATCCTGGCATTCCACAACCATACCGGTGGGCAGGTGGGTAATGCGAATGGCGCTGGAGGTTTTGTTGATGTGCTGCCCGCCCGCGCCGGAGGAGCGGAAGGTATCTATTTTTAAATCGGCCGGGTTTATGTCCACATCCACCTCGTCGGCCTCTGCCATTACGGCCACCGTAACGGCGCTGGTGTGCACCCGCCCTTGTGTTTCGGTTTCCGGCACCCGCTGCACCCGGTGGGTGCCCGCCTCAAACTTTAGCTTGCTGTAGGCGCCGTCTCCCTCAACAGAAAACTCCACCTCTTTCATGCCGCCAAGCTCTGTTTCGCTCACGTTTAAAATTTCGGTTTTCCAGCCCTGCCGCTCGGCATACATGGTGTACATGCGGTACAGGCTATGGGCGAACAGGGCGGCCTCTTCCCCGCCGGTGCCGCCGCGTATTTCCATAATAATGCTGCGGTCGTCGTTTTCGTCTTTGGGCAGCAACAAAATACGCAGCTCCTGCGAATACCGCTCTACTTTTTCTTTGTTCTCCTCCAGCTCTTCCTTGGCAAGCTCCCGCAAATCGGCATCCAGCCCGCCCTCGTCCAGCAGCTCTTTGGCTTCCTCCAGCGCTGTTTTGGCGCTTTGGTAGGCCGTGTAGGTTTCAATTAAGGGGGTAAGCTGCTTGTAATCCTTCATCAGCGAGCGGTATTGTCCGGTGTCGCTTACCACCGTGGGGTCTTGCAGGCGGCGGCTTATTTCTTCATAACGGTTTCTCACCGCATCCAGTTTATCAAACATATTGGCTCCATTCTTTGCAGCGGTTTGTATAACTATAAAATGGCCGGGCTTTTCACCTGGCCCCGCTACAAAGGTTCGCTTTCCCGCACAATTTTTTTGATATTTTTTTCAATTTTGACACGGGGAAGCATTACCTCGTAGCCGCATTTTTCGCATTTAATGCGAAAATCCATGCCGACCCGCAACACAAAAAAGCGGGCAGACCCGCAGGGATGCTGCTTTTTTGTTACAATAATATCCCCCACCCGAACGTCCAAGGCAAGCACTCCATTTTTTAGAATTTATAACAATTTATTATACACCCAAAAGGGCTTTGAAGCAAACAGACCGGTGCAGACAGCGCAGGTTTTGCAGCCTTTTCGCACACATTTTAAGGCCAAAATGCAAGCTGCCCGGCCAGCCTGCCGCCACTCCCTTTTTATTAAAAGCGGCAGGCAAATTTTCATTTGCCTGCCGCTTTTGCAATTGCATACCAGGTTTTGGCGCAGCCCTCACTCGCCGGTTTCGGCCAAAAGCCGCACATCGGGGCGGCCAAGGGTTTCCCGCAGGCTACAAATTTTGTCGTGGTACAGCACAACATACGCCTCCGGGTATTTGGGCGGGGTTACGGTAAGCGGCCACATGTGCTTTAAAATAATCTCCCGCTCTAGCGGGGTAAGGTCAAATTCCTTTTCGGCGTTTTCAAGCGCCTTGCGGGGGTGGGTAAACCCGTGCAGGCCTTCGCCGGTGGCAAGCTTATGGGTGTGCCAGTCGTACAAAAACATGTCGTGCAAAAGGCCGGCGCGGGCAGCCGCACGGGCATTCAGGCCATATTCCTTGCAGGTACAGTAGCTGCGGTACGAAACCGACACACAGTGTTCAAGGCAGTTGGTGGTGCCGTGCTGAATATACTCTTTCATAGACTGAACCGTAGGGCTTTCCAGAATGTCCTGCACCTCGGCAAGGTATTCCGCAACATCGGGCACAAGAACATCTCCAACAAGCCGGCCGGCTACTTTTTCCATAAACCGTTTTCTTCCTTTTTGTTTACAGCAGAATGTTTTCTGAAACCGTGTCTTGGTACTCTTCTTCCCTGCGGCGCTTTTGCCGGGCCGCCTGCCGGGCACTAAGGGCAAAATCTGTGGTGTAGGCAAACAGCAGGCCCACAGCCAGTATGGCGGCAATTCTGGAGGGCACGCGTGCAACCAGCTGCACCAGCATTTTGTGCAGCACACCAATAACCGAAACCGCCACAACACCCCAGCCAAGGGTGCTTTCCAGGCACAAAATGCCCTTGTAATTCAGAGGCTTTTGGGAATAATCCCACCAGAAATCTCCGAAAATTTTAATTTGAAGCATGGCGGTGCAATATTCAAAACCGGTGGCGGCAAGCGCCCCCACAACAAACAGTACTACCAGGTTATTGGCAAGGGGGTGCAGCAGGGCATAGCCCAGCATGGCGCCAAACCCGTAAATAATGCAGAAGGGCAGCCGCCGCGCAAAGCCGCGGTTGATAACCAGGTGCCGTTTTTCAATGGTAAGCACAATGCACTCCATTATGTAACCAAAAAACGCATAGGCAAAAAACACCAGCACAGGAAGGGCCGGGTCTGGCTGCTTGCCAAGGCGCCCTGTACTAAGGCTTACCATAATTACAAGCCCTCCTTTACCGGCGAAGTTGTTTCGCC